>NZ_JBYCCV010000003.1:0-151978 GCF_057473825.1 Aliterella sp. E5.1 | reverse complement strand
TCTCCTTGAGGGCTTGCTGTAGATGAACGACTTGTTCCGACCTTAAAAAATTCTTGGCTGCTGGTGGCATAGTTACTTTGAATCAGCTTTACCTTTTTATTATGCAACTTTGATGCCGATTAGCTTACTAATGGTTGAAGCGGGAATAGATGATGTTGGTGCGATCGCCTGTTCTTCAAGCTCTATTATTCCTGCTCCCGTTTTGTTTCTCGTGTCGGATATAGCCTCTGTTACATCAGGCGCAGAAAAAGAACTCAGTCTTTTAGACAACATTGCCGAAAATTGCTGACGTTCAGTGACTAGCTCTACACCTGCTACTTGGGAAACAACCCAGCGCCCGAATTGAGCAATTGGCTGTCCAATAGTTCGCTGGGTTGCCCAAAGCGTAACCCATCCCAACAGCACAGTCCCAAAGGCTTGCCATACATTAGTATTGCTGACAGCAGCAAAGCCTACAACCATTGCTAACAATTGCCACAGCGACAAAATTGATAAGATGGGTTCTCCTAGGTAAGGCATTGCTCCAAAAACGCTGAAAATGAGCAGTGCGTAGCTAAATCCTAAAGTGCTTGCTACAACACCAAACGGAGCTTCAACTGTAAAGGGAGCAAAGCTAATGAGCCAGGTACTAAGAACCAGAAATATGTAGCCAAACACAAATAAAACTGTGCCAATCAGCAGAGTAAAAATAAAGCGAACTGGTGTAACCTTGTTGACGAATAAAATAACGCTTTGAGCAATAACTTGGGATAAACTGGCAGCCAAAACAACGACTAATGCTACTGTTGAACCATGAGGCAAAGTGTTAATTTGCTCAAAGGCTTCAGACTTAAGGGCAAGAACCCATCCTAATAGTTCCCAAAATCGGTCGAGGGCAGTTTCATTCATGGCAAATATAGTGAAAAAGTGCTTAGTAATGCGATCGCATTACTAAGCACCAGCCTTGCGCTGGATTTTGGTAGCCGAATTACCTTATCCTGGTTTTGCCATTACGCAATATACTTTCAATGCTGCCGAACCAACTCAATTATTGCAAGCAGGAGATATTTTAGATTTGGGCGATCGCGCTTTTGAAGTATTGCATCTTCCTCATAGTTAGCCAGTTAAGAAGCGATCGCTTTTTAAAGCTAATTCTTTTTAATTATTAAAAAATAATTTATTTTTAATGCAAATGTTGCAGTATGCTGAACGACAATTACTACGTCAAAATTTGCAGCATAATAAGCATTCAGTCTAATTCGCAAAAATTCTGCTGACTTTTCCTTCTTTGCAACCTCAAAAAAGCTACCCTTATAGCTTTCGTCAGCACCACTTATGGATTATTGGTTGCCGGATTGTTCATACTTTGTTACAAAAGTATAGAGAACTTCTATAAAGTGGAAACAAGATGTTCGGCGGACTCACTGGCTTGACTACTCCTACTGGCACTGATTGGGGAGAGCGAATGCTCAACAGCGTTGCTAGTAAAACCATTCGTCATCTGTTTACTCAAAGCGAGTCGATAGAAGTATCTGTACGTTGCTACCCTTCTAGCAAGTTGTTACAGGGCAGCATAGACAATTTCAAAATGAGCGGTCGAGGCTTGGCGATTCGCAAAGACTTTTTAGTAGATGAAATGTCCTTTGAAACCGATGCTGTAGCCCTAGATTTTGGCTCGGTACTAGGGGGAAAACTGACCTTAAAGCAGCCAACTCAAGCAGTGGCAGAAGTAAAATTGTCCGAAGCTGGTATCAACCACGCTTTTACCGCAGAATTGGTAAAAAAGCGCCTGCTTAACTTGACTTTGCCTAGTTTGACAGAATTATCGGGAGGGGAGCCTGTTTCCTTCAGCGAGGTACAAGTTGAACTTTTACCCAATAACCAAGTCAAAATATTGGCAAATGCCGACTTAAATAACGACCAGTTAGTGCCAATTAGCATGACGGCAACTTTGGCTGTAGAGCGGCGGCGGCGAGTAGCATTCAACAATCCGCAGTTTACAACTGACCTAGCACCCGAAGCGCAAAAGGAGATATCTCAAGCAATGGCGATCGCTTTTGCGGAAATTTTGGATAATATGGTCGATCTTGACCGCTTCGATCTTGACGGAGTAACGATGCGGATTAATCGATTAGAAACTCAAGGAAAGCAGCTAATTTTTAGCGGCTACGCCCAAATTGAGCGCATACCCAACGCAGCCTAAACAATGCATTTGTCAACGTTGTCGGCTTAGGCGTAAAATCATCCAAGGGTCTTATCAAGAATTAGCAGTTTATGGATTCACCCAAAACGCCCTTACCCCTACTTCGCAGAGAACTGGGAGTCTTTGGCGCTACATTAATGGGTCTAGGTTCGATTATTGGTACGGGTGTATTTGTAAGTATTGGCATTGCTGCGGGTGTCGCCGGATCGGCAGTGATTCTATCTGTAGCAATTGCCGCTATTGTTGCTGTTTGCAATGGCTTAAATAGCGCTCAACTAGCAGCAAGTCATGCAGTCAGTGGCGGGACCTACGAGTACGGCTACAAGTATCTCAATCCTACTTTGGGTTTTACTGCTGGTTGGATGTTTTTGTTAGCAAAAACTGCCTCAGCCGGAACGGCGGCTTTAGGTTTTGCAAGTTATTTGCTTAGGGCGACTAACTTGGATGGGCGCGGGCTACTCATTCCGACAGCAATAGTTTTAGTAGCGCTCTTGACTTGGATTGTTTTGAGTGGAATCCGCCGCTCCAATTTGGCAAATATTGCGATTGTCTCTGTTGCCTTATTATCATTGGTGTTTTTTATCACTGTCAGTTTACCTACGGTCACAACAGAGCAGCTAACACCATTTTTCCCAGAATCAATAGCAGGGGTACTACATGGCAGCGCTTTGATGTTCGTTGCCTACACGGGCTATGGACGCATTGCTACGATGGGTGAGGAGGCAAGATCGCCTAGAACTACAATTCCTAGAGCAATGATAATTACAATCGTAGTTACAATGCTGCTGTATATGCTAGTGGCGATCGCCGCCGTTGGCTCAGTGGGGGCAGAGGCATTGGGGGCGGCAACAAACGCCTCTGCCGCACCCTTGCAAGTAGTAGTTAGCAAGTTAGGAGTTTGGGGCGGCAGTCAAATACTCGCAGTTGGCGCGCTCTTTGCAATGCTGGGGGTATTGCTAAACTTAATTTTGGGTTTATCTCGCGTCCTTTTGGCGATGGCACGCCGCCAAGATATGCCGAGAATTTTGGCACGGTTAAACCAGCAATCAACACCTCATTTAGCTGCGATCGTAGTAGGTTGTGCGATCGCGCTTGCAGTTGTATTGGGCAATAATGTCAAAACCACTTGGTCTTTTAGTGCCTTCAATGTTTTGATTTATTATGCAATTACTAATTTGGCAGCCTTACAAATCCCTGCCCAAGAGCGCCTTTATCCTCAATGGTTAGCTTGGATAGGCATACTTGCTTGTGGGTTTTTAGCTTTTTGGGTAGAGTGGCAAGTTTGGCTGCTTGGTATAGCGCTGGCTTTAGTGGGATTAGGATGGCAAAGAGTTGTGAGACAATTTGGAGTTTAATTGGCAAGACTTGGGGAAATAAATCTCCCCAGATCTTTTTTAGCGTCCTACTCCTACATACCTAAATCCAGCTTTGATTAGTTCTTCTTTATTGAGGAAATTGCGTCCATCAATCAATACAGGATGATTCATTAAGCTTGCCATTTTGGCGTAGTCTAAGTTGCGGAACTGCTGCCAATCGGTAACGAGTACCAAAGCATCGCAACCATCAGCCAAACGCTCGGCATCCGTCTCTACTAGCACCCCAGCAATGCCATCGCGCAAACCGCTTTGAGAAACAATCGGATCGTAGGCTTTAACTTTGGTTCCTAAGCGGTTGAGATGCTCGATCAAGTTCAAAGCTGGCGCGTCGCGCATATCGTCGGTATTGGGTTTGAAGGTAAGTCCTAGCAAGCCTACAGTTTTACCTTTCAAAATTTTGAGTACCTGTTGCAGTTTTTCAACTAGAATTAGGCGTTGTCTTTGGTTGACACTAACGGCAGCTTTGAGTAGCTGGGCTTCGTAGCCGTAATCATCTGCCGTATGCACTAATGCCGATACATCTTTGGGGAAACAAGAACCACCCCAACCGATCCCCGCTTGCAAAAACTTGTTGCCAATCCGGGAATCTAAACCAATTCCTCTCGCTACCTCAGTTACATCTGCGCCCACTCGATCGCAAATATTGGCAACTTCATTGATAAAGCTGATTTTGGTAGCCAAAAAAGCATTGGCAGCATACTTAATCATCTCGGCTGAACTTAAATCTGTAACTAGCACCGGGACAGCAGGTGAAGACGGATCGGCAGCAAAAGAGCGGTCAATAATGGGAGCGTAGAGTTTTTGCATCATGGCGATCGCTGTCGGGTTATTGCCACCGAGGACAATGCGATCGGGGTTAAAAGTGTCGTACACTGCCGAACCTTCGCGCAAAAATTCAGGATTGCTCACGACTTCAAACTCCGGTAGGCGATCGCTGTCAGTGTTAATACCTCCCGCACCAACTAATGCTTGCTGGCGAGTGACTACCCCACTTTGCACGATCATTTTTACCCAATCCCCCGAACCAATTGGCACGGTAGATTTATTGACAATGACTTTGTACCCGCCACCATCTAGGTGTTCGCCAATTCCCCTCGCTACGGCTTCTACATAGCGAGTATCGCTCTCTCCCGTGGGTAAGGGGGGCGTACCTACCGCAATAAATAAAATCTCCCCATGAGCGACTCCAGCACCCAAGTCCGTTGTAAATTCTAACTGCCCAGCTTGGCTGGAAGACTGCATAATCTCTGACAATCCTGGCTCAAAAATTGGCGACTGCCCAGCCTTCATCAACTTGACTTTTTCTTCGTTGTTATCGACGCAAATTACATGATGACCGATATGAGCTAAACAAACGCCAGTAACTAAGCCGACGTATCCCGTACCAATTACACAAACACGCATAGATTATAAATCCTGTGATTAAGTTAGGAGGACGCAATACATGAATGCGTCCGGTATGAATTTGCAAGTTGGTGATTAAAATCTAAACGACCAAGCTTGAATTGAAGTTAAGATACCGTCGAATGCGGAACGCTAGTGCCGATCCGATTTTTAAAATCTGCGATCGTCAGCTTTAACCCTTCTACCAGAGGTATTTTTGGTTCCCAGTTGAGTAAAGTTTTTGCCCGCGTAATATCCGGGCGGCGACGGCGGGGATCGTCTTGAGGCAAAGGCTCAAACCGAAGCTCGGCTTTGGGATTTATTTGCTTTTGAACTTCTGTAGCTAGTTCTAAAATTGTGTATTCGTCTTGATTGCCCAAATTAACCGGACCTATATAGTCCCCATTCATCAGCCGCATTAACCCTTCTACCAAATCGCTGACATAGCAAAAGCTACGAGTTTGCAAGCCTTCACCATACACTGTCAAGGGAATACCCTTTAATGCTTGCCCGACCAAGTTGCTAACTACCCGCCCATCGTTTTCTAACATTCGAGGTCCATAGGTGTTAAAAATACGTGCCACTCTAATGTCTACATCGTTTTGGCGGTGGTAATCAAAAGCTAGAGTTTCGGCAACTCTTTTACCTTCGTCATAACAACTACGAATGCCAATTGGGTTGACATTGCCGTGATAGTCCTCGGTTTGGGGGTGAACTTCTGGGTCGCCGTACACTTCTGAAGTTGAGGCTAGAAGGAATCTAGCTTTTACCCTTTTGGCAAGCCCCAACATATTCAAAGTGCCGACAACGTTTGTTTTGACTGTCTTAACTGGATTGAATTGGTAGTGGACGGGTGAAGCTGGACAGGCTAGGTGATAAACTTGGTCTGCTTCTAAACGTATCGGCTCTGTAACGTCATGACGGATCAGTTCAAAATAAGGATGGTCTAGCCACTTGATAATATTGTGCTTGTGACCTGTGTAGAAGTTATCTAAACATAAAACCTCGTGTCCCTCATCCATTAATCGATCGATTAGATGGGAACCAATAAACCCCGCACCGCCCGTAACCAAAATTCTCATAGTCTGCTCTTTCAATATAAAGTTGATTGGAAGCCGCAATTGCGTTCCCGTGCTGCTGCTAAAAGCGCGATCGCGCTTTTATTGCTCAAACTATCGCTTTTTAATCACCATAGTGCAATTCTTGTTTAACACAGGTGCGCTCTTTTTTAGTAAAGTTAATAAGAAGATTGGTTATTGCTACTCAAAGAATAATAAAGTTTCTTTCAGTTAAGCTTGATTTAAGTTAAGTAGCAAGTTATTTGACATACTATACAGGCGCAGATAATTTTTATCAATCTGTGGTATAGAAATTGTCTTCACCCGTAGCTTGAGGATACTGACTTGGCACTGGAATCAAGGCATTAGCTATTGGTTGGGGTTCGCCAATCATCACAATTGAACCTGTCAAAGCTGTAAATAGCTGCGTATTGACATCGCTAATTGCTAAAATCCCTGTATTGGTGCGCCTCTGTAAAGAATGCAACACTACTAAATCGTATTGTTGTGCCACTTGGGTGATCGCCAGGGCGATATTGTCGTGAGGAGTAATTTTGATTTCTACTTGCCCATCTAAATCTAATTTAGATACTAAAAGCGATAGTTGCGACTTCATCCAAGCTACTTTACTGGGACTCGACCTGCGATCGCATATATGCAATAACGTTACATAACCTTCGTTTGCCGATGCCAGCATCTGCGCAAATTTAACAGGCTGGAGGGCGTGAGTTGTCAAGTTTTCTATAGGGACTAAAATTTGCTTGATAGTTGCAGGGGAACTTAGCAAGCGCGTCACGGCAACAGGACAGTGAGATGCCCATAGAACGCTATCTATCAAGTTACCAAACAATCGGGATCGTAGTCCGGTACGTTTTCCCCAACCCATGATAATTAAACTTGCATTTTGTTCGCGGCTAGCACGAGTAATTCCTGAAGCAATTGCATCATCAATTCGTAACAATGGCTCTGCTTCTACTCCCAATTCTTGACTCAAGTAGGCGGCATTATTTATAAGTTGCAAACCTCTTTGCCGAGCAACTTCTACTTGCGGCGCGTTCATATGTACAGAAGATTTGGCGATCGCTAAGGGGATAATTCGCCCAGAAGTTTGGCGTGCGAGTATTGCTGCCATTTCAATTAAATACTGCTCGGTTTTGGGGTTGTATACAGGTACTACAACGGTAAATTTTCCCTGTTCGGCGGTATTATCTGCATAATCGAACGTTGGTGAGGGTATTATTGTGGCTGGTACTGGTGCTAAACCCACCGCTACCCGGCTAGTAATTACTGGACCCAATGTTGCGGTGACGAGCATGAGAACAATAACGCTATTTAATACCCCTTCATTTAACAATCCTGCTTTGTAACCGACCAGCGTAGCCGCTAAAGTTGCGCCTACTTGGGGCATGGATAACGACCACATGGTGAGCATTTCGTTCCATTTGTAACGGTAAACAAGTTTTGCTAGTAAGGCAGCGATAAATTTACTTGCAATTAAACCGCTCACGATCGCTAAAGTTAGCCAAATTGTACTGATACTCTTAATAAATGCTGGAATATCGATTAGTAACCCTAGATCGACAAAGAAAATGGGAATAAATAACACATTTCCCACAAATACTACTTTTTCTTTTACAGGTCCTTCACCGACGACATCATTTACCGCTAATCCAGCCAAGAAAGCGCCGACAATCTTTTCAATGCCAATTAGTTGAGCGCCTACAGCAGAGAGAAATACGGCAAGTAATACAAATAAAAATTGGTTGCCTTCTTCGTCGCCCGATCGCCGGAAAAATTCTCTCCCGACCTTGTCAAAGCCAAATAAAACAATAGCAGAGTAAACTGCTAACGAGCCAACCAAAGTTAGCAAGCGCCAAATTGTGAAGTCTCCCGCATGAATTGCTACGCAGATAGCAAGTACCAGTAGCGCCCCAATATCGGTAAAAATAGTTGCACCAATAGTCACGATTACCGCTTCATTGGCGATCGCACCTAGGCGGCTAACAATAGGGTAAGCAAGTAAAGTATGGGAAGCAAATAAGGAGCCAATTAAAATTGAAGCATTCCAGCCAAAATCAAAATTGCGTCCAACAATTGTTCCCATAATTAAAGGAACCAAAAAAGTAAACGTGCCAAATACTAAAGAGCGATTTTTGGTTCGCCTAAATTGCTCCATGTCTACTTCCAACCCCGCCACAAACATTAGGTACACAAGTCCAATGTCTGATAGCAGTTGCATTGTCGGCGCATCGTTTTGCAGTACATTTAAGCCGTTACTACCAAGGGCTACTCCGGCGGCTAATAAACCTACTAATCCTGGTAGTCGCAGCTTTTCAAAGACAATCGGCACAACTAAAATAACGACAAGCAGAATCGCAAAAGGCACAATTGGCTCATTACCGAGAACGTGCGAAGCTGATTCTTGAGCAAGAACTTGTACTGGTAGACGCATATATAGCTCTCGTTATGGCAACTCAAATAATTGGATCGAGTCAATAAATTTTATCGTCGATCCTTTAGCTGGCTTCGGGCAAAGTTGTTTAGGCTAATTCTTGCAACTAAAAAACCTAGGTATTTATATTTTTAGCAACTAAAACTATTAAGTTACTATAGAAAACAAGTAAAAATAACCCTCTAGGGGTGGATTTGACTCAAGATAATTTTTAAGCGATCGTAATCATCTTTGAGGAGTACGCTCAGAGTGCGCCCAGCTTTGACAAGCCAAGGGCGATCGCCTTGACGCAATTGATATATTTCGCGAATTGCCGCCGCCGTTAAAGCTTCTACCGGAGCGCCATTTACTTGCAATAGCGTCCGCAAAAAATCTAACTGTTCGCTAAATTCAACAATTTCTTGGGGTTGGCAGTGGTTGACGGCTTGATGAATTTGGGGCGGACGCGGGGGCAAATACTGATAGACTTGGCTCGGACTTTTAGCACTTTGCTGTTGCTTGAAGCCAACAATTGCGGCGCGAAATTCGGTTTTGAGCATGGCGAATATTTGGGGTTGTTGTTCGCGCAAGTCTTGCAAAGACAAACCTAAAGCTCTAGCCCGATGAATAGAATCTATGGGCATAGTTGTGGCGTGGTAAACCACCGCGTAAACTTGGTTGCCCGATTCTTCATCTAGAGATTTTACCCAGCTACCAAAGGGCGGCATCGCCGGAAAGCTCAAATCATCTGGATCTAGACACTGAGCCAAAAATTCGGTAGTAGCAGTTTCGATCACCTCAGCAATATGGTGAGATGGGCGATCGGCGATCGCAAATTGAGGGAGAGGAAGGCGCATAAATAGTTTTAGGTTGAGTCAGCACTGACTATTTTGCTTTTTTGCGTCCCGTAACTTCTACAGGAGAGAGTTCGGACAATTTGAAGGTAACTATTTTATCCCAGTTACCGCCTTCAAATAGTACCGCCACTTTGCCATCGGTTACTCTTTGAACTAAGCCAGTGACACCGTAGTAGGTATCGTTAGTGTTATTCACGCGCACTACTGAGCCAGGGAATATCATAATTTTTTAATTTAAGAGTTGCTTTTTTAAAGTTACCTTACTTTGCCTTGGCTGGAAAATTAACAACAAATTAACTCAGTAATACATCCTCACAAAGCATTTCTAGCCTGCGATCGCATAGACTTGTCCATCGATATACTCGTGCTTAGTGTTGTCCGTTTCTTCCAGATGCAGGTATTGGTCAGGAGTAAAATAGGGCTGTTAGGGGATGCAATCATTGCTAAAGCCTCAAAACTAAAAATGTATATAAACGCGATCGCACTTAATAGTATTTGATTAAGCGTTGACGATAATTTGCAACCGATTCTACGATCCCAATTGCAATAAAGTTAGTCAGCATTGCCGATCGCCCGTAGCTAATCCAAGGCAAAGGAATACCTGTAACAGGAGCCAAACCAATAGTCATGCTAATGTTTACAATTACTTGAAATACCAGCATCGACAACACGCCAATAGCTAGTAACGAGCCAAAATTATCTTTAGCAGTTTGAGCAATATGGATTAAGCGCCAGCAAATTAGCCAAAAAACAAATAAAACTATCAAGCAGCCAGCAAAGCCCAATTCTTCCCCAATTGCTGAAAAAATAAAGTCTGTATGTTGCTCTGGAATAAAATTAAGCTGGGTTTGAGTACCTTTATTTAGCCCTTGTCCCCACTTCTCCCCCGCACCGATCGCAATCCGCGATTGAATTAGATGATAACCGCCCCCCAGGGGATCTTTTTCGGGATTGAGAAATAGAATAATCCGGTCTTTTTGATAATCTTTTAATATTCCCCACAGCAAACTGCCTAATTCTCCAGCAACAAGATTGATGGCAACGGCGCTTATTCCCCCCATCCACTTCCAAGGGAGGGTAAAAAAAGCGATCGCGCACATAGCGATCGTCCAAACTATCCAGCTAGGCAAAAACACATTAAACAAAATCACCGAAATCAGGGGCGAAACTAGCAATATTAACCAACCAGGATTGGCATTTCCCCAGTAAAGCATTCCTAGAGTAATCGCCCCAAATACCAGCGAAGTGCCTAAATCTGGCTGCAAAAACACCAAAGCCCAAGGTACGGCTGTAATTGCTAAAGCTTTTAAAAATGCTGGAATTGTCGAGGCAGTTTTGGTGTGTAAAATTGCCGCTAAGGTAATTATGACTCCGACTTTGGCAAATTCTGATGGTTGGAGATTAAAGCCACCGATTGTAATCCAACGTTGCGCTCCTTTAGCGCTAGTACCAATTATCATTACTGCTAGTAGGCTGATATTGGTCATGCCATAAATTACCCAATGCAACTGAAGCAAATTTTCGTAGCGCCACCGGGCAATCAGCATCGCTACAATGAAGCCCACACCACCTACAAGCCAATGCTGCCACCAATCGGTAAGTCCTTGGTTTAATTCGGCGCTGCGAATCATCATGCCGCCAAACAGCGTTACGATCGCGCACAAGCCAAGTAGCCATAAATCTATTTGCTTCCAAGCTGCAAATAGGTAGGTAGGGCGGATTTTAAATAATAGCGATCGCTTTAGCATTTGGTAATCGAGGCAAGTATTGTACTTCTTATCTCCCTAAATTACATTGAAAAACAGAGCGTAACTAATTACGTTCTGTGCTTGTTTGCGATCGCAGGTCTTATTTTCTTAAGGTAGGTAGTATTAATTAAAAAGTTGACCGCAACGCCGTCTTACCTCAGTTTTAGACCTGGTAAAACCAGGTGGGTATCGGGACGTTTAGCTTGAAGTTTCCGGGTACAAGCCCGGTTTACTGCTGCCGAAACGTTTTGATTCCCTTATCGGACAAAACATAGATCAAAAACATTATTGGCAGTCACCAACGTCGCAGCGCAACCTTACTTATTATAATAGCAATTTACTTTTCAACTTGACAAAAATGCAGCAAAGCCTTGTTGGGCAAGCGATTTAACTAATTTGCCTCTAGAAAAAACACTCATGTTTATTGCGGTTAACTAGAGGCAGATAGTTGTTTAAGCCCTACCTCGGAGAATTTGAGCCATTTCGTTTGGTTTGGGGGATGATTCTAAGGCGGTTTCTTCTGTAATCCTGCCTTCTTCATAGAGTCTATAAATCGACTGGTTCATAGTACACATTCCTTCAAAGTTGCATCGAGGAATAATAGACTCTACTTCTTCGATTTCATTACGCAAGATGTAGTCTTTAATTGCATCAGTATTAATCATAATTTCGTGAATTGCCGCTCGTTTGCGATCGGTTGTTCTTACCAAACTCTGAGAGATTACAGCAACTAGAGATTCGCCGACTTGAATCCGCATGGGCGCTTGTTCTTCTGGGTTGTAGAGGTTGAGAATCCGCTCAATAGTTTTAGCAGCGCCGTTAGTATGGAGAGTACCAAAAACTAAGTGTCCAGTTTGGGCGGCTTTGAGGGCTGTATTTACGGTTTCGCGATCGCGCATTTCCCCAATTAGAATAATATCCGGGTCTTCGCGCAAAGATGCTTTCAAGGCATTGTCAAACTTTAAGGTGTGAATGCCTACTTCTCTTTGCTTGATCAACGATTTTTGACTCTTATGCACAAATTCGACTGGATCTTCAATAGAAATAATGTTTTTGGGCATTTCTCTATTGATATAGTCAATCATTGCTGCCATCGTCGTAGATTTACCCGAACCCGTTGGTCCTGTAACCAAAATCAAGCCTTTATGGTAGTGGCACAAATCCCGGAAAACTGGCGGTAAACCTAGTTGTTCCATGGTGAGAATTTTTAAGGGAATTAACCGCATCACCATCGCTGGTCCATTTAGCGACATAAAGATATTAATCCGCACCCGCACCAATTCCTCGTATTGGGTAGCACCGTCGTACTCCATCTCCTCTCGAAAGGTCTCAATTTGTTGTTGAGTAAGAATTTCTCCTAACCACTCAAAAAAGGTCGCTTCATCGGTTTGTGGATACTGACTAATAATAATCTGACCGCGTTCGCGGAAACGAGGGGTTTCACCTACGCCTAGGTGTAAATCAGAAGCTCCTTGTTCATAAGCTTCTTGGACTAATTTTTCTAAAGTTGGTTGTACATCTTTACCAAAGCTAGAACGCGCTGCTGGAGCTTTGGGCAACGGTGGTGCAGGTTGATAAGCCGAAGTTGGGGGTAAGGGAGCAGGATAAGCAGTACCAGTCTGAGAATTTGTACTCTCTATGGCTGACCTAGGCTGCCGTTGCGTACCACCATTAACATTAGTAGCAACATTTTGTCTTGGTGGCGGTGGCGGTGGGATGCGGGAATCTAAAGGATTAGAATTTAACGGGCTTTGTGATTCTGTCATATATCTACAACTACTTTTAGGCTCACTATACGGATGTCAATATAAAACGTGCGATTGAAGAAATCTCTTGGGCGGCACAAAGCTAATTAACTTTAGCCTAGCTTGAGTGTTATGCCTGCATGATTTCTTTGGTTGCATCCTCTTTCGCTAGTCTTCCCAAGATCCTGCCCAAATTATCAGGCAATCAATTTTTTTATCTAGACGGGCGCTGCAATGTCTCGATCGGGGTTGTCTCGCTATCTACGCAGAAATTATGAGAAAGCATTCCTTTAGTTATAAGAAATATTAAGCTAATTGTTAATAAACTATTTAATCTAAATCTAAAGCTAAGGAAAACAAACTAGAATCAGTAAGCTGAAAAAGTCACGACTTAGAATTAGAGAGGGTTCCAACAATTAGCTTCAAAGATAAAGCCAGAGAAAAAAATTGTAGAGGGCTTTATTGAAACTTTGCATTCACAAACATAGAGTGTTGATTGTAAATTTTAATAACTAACCGATCATACTTAGGAAAGGAGTCTATATACTTACTTTTAAAGACAGGCTAGAGATTTTCTAGTCGATAGAAATTCTACTCAATTTAAAAATTTTTATTACCTTTGGAGGTAAATCATGGCTCTAGCTCAAAGCTCCAGTCTAGGAAAAACTTATTTTTTGTTTATGGTTAAAAGCTTTTTAATTTGGACTTTTACCTTGGCAGTATGCTTGCTAGTAGTGGGTTTTCCCTTAGTTGTTTTAATGGCTACTATTGGTTCTTTACTATCGGTTATTCTCCAATCAGTAATGCCAATTAGTGCAGTATTATTGGTTGCTGGGAGCTTGATTGGTTTAAATTTGTTTGCAGTAATTGCTGGTGCTGGTATTTTGACTTTCAAGGGCATCCACCCAACAGAAGTAACTTGGTTAAGCTGGTTGCATGGTGAGGTAGATAATGCACACACTTCTGTTTATGCAGCTTGTCCTTTGACGTGCGATATCGGGTAGCAGGCGTTGCCTAAAAAGCAAAAAGTCTGCACTAACGAGTGCATCAATCTGCCCGGTCGAAGCCGGGTTTTTTTATGTATAAAATTGTAATCCAAAAGACTAAATTTAAAAATATATTTCAGTAGTATAACAGAATATATTCCGCTAGGATGACGCAAATAACTCAAATGAGTTTCAATTTAAATGCTTTTTGTTGGGGATTGGGTAAAATACTGCTAGAGAAAATGGCAGCAATGCTGAGGTTTACACTTTTCTCAACTAGAACGAGCGCAAAAACATTTTGTAGCTAACAAGCAACAATGCTAAAAACTATTGAACTTACAGATAAAGCTTTTTTAGGACAGATCCTGACTCGCAAAGGACTAATTTCGGCAGGAGAACTAGACAGAGCTTTATTGGAACAGCTTAGCTAGTCGCCGGAAGCCCCGCGCTCTACCTGTACTTAGGTGAGCGACGGGATGGATAGGCGGGCGGCGACGATTATATCTCCTCCCCTGTTGAAGCGCAACTTCAACAGGGGAGGAGATGTATGAGGAGTTGCCAATATATTGATTAGTTAGGAGATAAATAAATCTCCCTAGAAATGCTACAATAGTTGTATGCTTAACCTCACATACAGCTACCGAATTTATCCAGACACCAATGCCGAAGCCATTATGCTTAATTGGTTGGAGCAATCGCGCCGCGTCTATAACTACGCTTTGGCAGAACGGCGAGATTGGATAAAGTCGCGCAAATGTGCCGTTAATGCTTGTAGCCTTGAGGTCGGAATACATCATTCCTGCTGACACTCCTTATACCAACTACTACGCCCAAAAACGGAATCTGACGAGCGCACGAAAAGTAATTCCTACTCTTGACAATGTTCACTCGCAAGTATTGCAAGAGACGTTGGCAAGATTGGACAAGTCTTTTCGTTCTATGCAGGAGCGGGGTTTTGGTTTTCCGCGTTTCAAGAAGTACGGACAGATGCGCTCTTTGTTGTTCCCGCAATTCAAGGCTAACCCCGTTACTGGGTGGCAGATAAAACTGCCTAAAATTGGGGCTGTCCCAATTGTCCTGCACAGACCAATTCCCGAAGGAATGGTCGTCAAGCAGGTGCGAGTAGTTAAGAAAGCTTCCGGTTGGTATGCGATGTTGGTACTACAATGCGACGAAACCATCCCAGAGGCTATGCCTGCTGGTATTTCTGTCGGTATTGACTTGGGCTTGCTCAGTTTCTTGGCTACAAGTACGGGGAAAATGGTTGCTCGCCCTAAATTCTTTGTCCAATTGCAAAGCAAGCTTAAATGGCTGCAACGTCAATTGAAGGATAAAGTCAAAGGCTCGAACAATTATCGTAAAGCCCAGAAAAAAATAGCTCTTTTGCACGAACATATCCACAATACCCGCCGTGAGTTTCACTTCCTGACCGCCCATCAGCTTTGTGATGGCGTGGGAATGATATTTGCTGAAGACCTTAATTTGGTTGCCCTGGGTAGAGGAATGTTAGCAAAGCATTGTCTGGATGCTGGCTGGGGTGTATTTCTGGAGATTCTGGGCTGGGTATGTAAAAAGCGAGGTGTTTACTTTGCCAAAGTCGATCCCAAGGGGACGAGTCAGACTTGCCCTAATTGCGGGACTCATACTGGAAAAAAAGAACTTGATGAGCGAGTGCATAATTGCGCCGAATGTGGATATATAACAGACCGGGATGTAGCTGCGGCAATAGTCGTAGAGCAGCGAGGTCTTACAGCCGTCGGACAGACGGTAATGCTGGCTGTGGAGGTTGACCGCGCATTGGTTCCCGTGAAGCAGCAAATCCCAGAGGCGACTCTTGGGAAGCCCACGCTATAATCGGTACTCCGATTTAGCGCTGGGAGGATGTCACCTTCTAGCAACCTAAAAAACACCAAAATCGCTAATTAGTCCGCTAGTAGCGATCGCTACGTCTATTGCAAGTAAATTAATGTAAAGTAGTATAAATACTTATAAAGATATTTCTAGAAGTAACTTGCGATGATAAATGCTGAGAATCAATCTCCTCATCATGTGGTAGTTGTGGGTGGCGGCTTTGGCGGACTATACGCAGCTAAAGCTTTGAGCCGAGACAAGAATGTTTTTGTCACTTTGGTTGATAAACGCAACTTCCATTTATTTCAACCATTACTTTACCAAGTTGCTACGGGTACATTGTCTCCGGCAGATATTTCCTCGCCTCTGCGATCGGTACTCAATCACAGCAAAAACACTCAAGTGCTGATGGGTGAAGTGTTAGATATCGATCCGGAAGCAAAAAAAGTAACCTTACAAAATCAAGAGCTAACTTACGATAGCTTGATTGTCGCCACCGGAGTAAGCCATCACTACTTTGGCAACGACAACTGGGAACAAGTCGCCCCAGGATTGAAAACCGTAGAAGATGCGCTAGAAATGCGCCGAAAAATATTTGTAGCCTTTGAAGCGGCGGAAAAAGAAACCGATATTGAAAAACGCCGCGCTTGGTTAACCTTTGTGGTAGTGGGAGGAGGACCAACCGGAGTAGAACTAGCTGGAGCGATCGCAGAACTTGCTTATAGCACTTTAAAAAAAGATTTTCGCAACATCGACACCTCCGAAGCGCAAATATTACTCATAGAAGGGATGGATCGCATTCTCCCGCCTTATACCCCAGATTTATCAGCAAAAGCCGAAGCATCTTTGTCAAAATTGGGCGTAACGGTGAAGACAAAAGCGCTAGTTACAGATATTACTGATGACATCGTAACTATGCGCCAAGAAGACAAAGCAGAACAAATCCCTGCAAAAACAATTTTGTGGGCAGCCGGGGTCAAAGCTTCGCCTATGGGCGCTATTTTGGCAAAAAAAACAGGCGCGGAACTCGATCACGTTGGGAGAGTAGTTGTAGCATCGGATTTGAGCGTACCAAATTATCCAAATATTTTTGTAGTCGGGGATTTGGCAAGTTTTTCGCACCAAAATGGTAAGCCATTGCCAGGGGTTGCGCCTGTCGCTATGCAAGAAGGCAGCTATGTAGCCAAGCTAATTCAAAACACTATTGGGGGTAAAAAATCCGTCCCCTTTCGCTACTTAGATCGCGGTAGCTTGGCGGTAATTGGTAGAAACGCCGCTGTTGTAGATTTAGGCTTTGTTAAGTTTTCCGGTATTTTAGCTTGGCTAACTTGGGTATTTGTCCATATCTACTTTTTGATTGAATTTGATAATAAATTAGTAGTCATGCTTCAGTGGGGTTGGAACTATTGGACTCGCAACCGGGGAGCGCGTTTGATTACTGGGGAATCGCTACTAACAGTTGATGGGGAAGCTCGAATAAGCGATCGCTTTGCCTCAGTAAATAACAAAACTGCTGTTGAAATCTAGTTACCACGTTGGATTTGTCAAAACTAATTCTCTAACAGCTTCGCTGTCTAACGGGCGAGAAAAGAAAAATCCTTGCCCGTATTTGCATTTCAATTCTCTTAGTTTTGCTAATTGTTCTGGGGTTTCTACCCCTTCTGCGGTCACATCCAACTTGAGCTTTTGTGCCAAGGCAATAATTGCCTCAACTATCTCCGAATTTCCTGGATTGTTGCTCATGCTGTTAATAAAAGAGCGATCTATTTTTAATTCGTCAATCGGAAAATGGTGCAGTCTGGCTAAGGATGAATATCCCGTACCAAAATCATCAATAGATAATTGAACCCCCAAATCTTTCAACTCGTAAAGCATCGCCGTTACCGTCTCAGCACTTGCCATAATCAGGCTTTCAGTGACTTCTAGCTTCAAAATAGATGCCTCCAAATCCGTGTCTTGCAAAACTCCCGCAACTTCCGTACTAAGATTAGATTGGTTGAAACGTTTACTTGAAAGATTGACACTAATTGTTAATAGCAGATCGGGAAATTGCGATCGCCATTGCCTTGCCTCTTGACAAGCGCTGCGAATTACCCACCGACAAAGAGAAATCAGCAATCCAGTTTCTGTTGCTGTTGGTAAAAATTCATTTGGTAGCAAGAGTCCCTTTTGGGGATGCTGCCACCGAATTAATGCCTCAAACCCGGCAATTTTACCGCTTTCTAGCAAGACTATAGGTTGATATTGCAGGCGAAATTCTTGACGTTCAATAGCTAATCGGAGGTCAGTTTCCAACTGCAAGAGCGCGATCGCCTGCGCGTGCATATCTGTGTTAAATATTTCATAACGTGCCGTTCCTTGGCTTTTGGCACGATACATCGCAATATCAGCATCTCTTAAAACATCTTCGGCAGATTCATAGCCTGTGGTACTTAAAGTAATGCCGATACTAGCAGAGGTAAATACTTCATTGCCGTCTAGAGCAAAAGGTAATTGCAGTTCCTCTTTAATGCGCTCGGCAACACGGATAGGATCGCTGCTATCTTCAATATCCGGCAACAAGATGGTAAACTCGTCACCACCTAGACGGGCAACGGTATCTGACTGGCGCAGGCATAACTTGAGGCGGCCCGCAAGTTCAATTAATAAGCGATCGCCTATCAAATGTCCTAAACTGTCATTGACGACTTTAAAGCGATCTAAATCGAGAAAAAGGACAGCAAATAAATGTTCTTTGTGTCTTTGGGTCTGCCCGATCGCTTGCTCCAGGCGCTCTATAAATAACACTCGATTGGGTAAACCTGTTAGCGCATCATAAAAGGCATTCTGGCGTAACTGTTCTTCTACCTGCTTGCGCTCGGTAATATCTCGGCAAATCATCCGCAATTCCACAGGTTCGCCGTCATTATTAGAAATTAATTGACTGCGCTGGCGTTCCCAGATAATTGAGCCGTCTTTACGGACTTTACGTAATTCAGCTTCCGCGAGCGCTAACTTTTCTCTAAAGATACTATCAAACAATTGTTGAAAATAATCGCGATCGTCTTCATAGACAACCATAGAAAAGTCTTGATACATCAACTCTTGTTTGGTATATCCCAAAACTTCTGCCCCATACTGATTGACAGATTTGACTCTACCGTCAGCAGCGATAGTAAAGTAAGCATCCGGCGCAAAATCATACAAGCTTTGATATAGTTCCTCGCTCTCTTGCAATGCTTCAGCTTTAGCAATTTCGGCACTCAGCCGTTGTCCAAAAGAGGACGCTAAAGAAGCTAGGGCAAGGATAATTAAAGCCGCAATACTAATAGAAAGTGCTAGTACATAATCATCGTTTCCAGGCGGCTGCTTTTTTAGTAACTTAAAGCTGGGGTAAAACTTGACTGCTGCCATCGCTGTATAGTGCAGCGAGTCAATCGCTAACCCCGTTAAAACTGCACTGCCGAGCTTGCGGATATTTTTTGGAACTCGTGCGGCACTAGGATGGAACGCAAACCATAGAGCGATAAAGCAAAGGATAACTGTAGATGAGTTGGCAAGGGCAACGATCTTCAGATCGTACACGGGTATTGCCGCTAGTTCCATCCCTGTCATAGCAGTAAAGTGCATACCTACAACCCCTGCCGCGACAAAACTAGCTCCTGCAAAGAAGCGCAGCCAATTTAGGGGTTGTTTGGTCACAAATAATAGCCCCATACCACAACAAGCGATCGCCACTATCATTGATAGAAAGACGATATAGAAGTTGTAGTTAATAGGTATTGGTAAATCGTAAGCCAGCATCGCAATGAAGTGCATCAGCCAAACACTAATGCCTAGTGCGATCGCACTTCCCAACAGCCAAAGCTTGCTAGCACGTCCAAATGCTACAGGTACTTGTCTTGCTAAATCTAAAGCAGTGTAGCTGCTGACAATAGCTATTACTAAAGAAAGGATGACTAAGCGCCAATCGTAACTAACCTCAAGAGCTTGGCTAATCTGAATTATTTGCTTACTTGGCATACTTGCTCCAAGTGTAGTATGTATGGGAAGCACCGAGCGTTAGCCTTTTCAAGTTAGAAAGTTTCAATTATTTTGTAGGGTTTACTGCTAAAAGCTTTGTTTAGAATGGCAGTTTATATTTGGTTATTCGCCTTTATAAAGGCAGAGTTATTATTATTTAAACAAATAATTTTAGCTAACGAGGCATAGAACACTTTTAAACAGCCAAAATTATCTAGCTTCTAAACGTATAGACCTTAAAGCATAGACTCAAATTTTAATTTCTGGCAACACTGCCAGCAAATATTGGCTCAAAGTATACGCATCTACACCCATTTCAGTGCGATCGCGCGCTGCTTTGATTCCGGCTTGAGAATGCCACCAAGCAGCAACAGCAGCTATTTCATCCATAGATTGAGCAGATTTTTGAGCAACTAATCCGCCCATCAACCCTGTCAGCACGTCGCCACTACCACCACGGGCTAAGGCGGGGGTGCTTTCGGGGTTAATCCAGACTATTCCATCGGGAGATGCGACTTTAGTTCTCGCGCCTTTTAGTAAAATTACGGCTCCACTCTGTTTAGCGGCGGTGGTGACTGATTCAATGGGATTGAGATCGCCCAAATCGGGAAACAATCGTTTAAATTCCCCGGTATGAGGAGTAAGAATTGTTGCCCCTTTTCGCTGGGTTAAAGTTGATATAGTTCCCAATTCTGCCAATATATTTAAACCATCTGCATCCAAAATTAACGGACAGTTACAAAGTAATACTTCTTGAATTATGGGCGTAGCTTCTAAAGTTAAACCAGGTCCGCAAGAAATCGCATCAAAGGAATCTAAGTTAGTTTTTGCTGGTAATTTCAATTCAGAAATTGCCCCAAGTTCTGTTTCTGGGCATCCTACGATTAAAGCTTCTGGCAATTGAGCAACTAATAAGCTTTTCAGCGATTGGGGAACGGCAATAGACAGCATTCCTACACCACTTGCTCTTGCGCCTAACCCAGTTAAAATTGCCCCGCCAGCATAACGCGCAGAGCCACAAATTAATAGTAAATGTCCTTGCTGGTATTTGTGAGTAACGGGAGGACGGTGTAGAGGTAAAGAAGCGATCGCAAATTCTCTAGTCATCCTTTTTATCGGCGGCGTTTTGCCCAACACAGCATCAATCGCTGTTAAAGGAATATCAAAATCTATTAACTCAGCTTTGCCAACGTAATCTAAGGCTCGATCTTGAAGTAAGCCTAATTTCCACAACCCCAAACAAAAGGTATAAGTTGCCTTAATCGCTATCCCCAACACTTCCCCGGTATCTGTATGCAAGCCAGAAGGTAAATCGATACTAATAACTGGTTGAGAAGATTGGTTAACTCGATCTACTAATTTAGCTATCTCATTTGTAATATCGCGCTCCAATCCAAAGCCAAACAAGCCATCGATTAATACATCCGACTCCTTTAGCAGCTTTTTTATGCTGTCGCAGCGTACGATTCCTAAGCTTTCTGCATACTGAGCGTGATTAGCAGTTAATTCTTTATGCTTAAAAAAGGGACTAAAAAAAACTACGTTGTAGCCGCGATAATGTAACTCACGAGCCACAACCAAGGCATCACCGCCATTATGCCCAGAGCCTACTAATACCCCAACTCGCTGTGCTGGAGGTGTTTGCAGTATTTCGAGCGTCTTATGAGCGATCGCTAATCCAACTTTTTCCATTAATGCCGCTACAGGCATTCCGGCGGCAAATATTTGCCCTTCAATGTCGCGCATTTGCTGAGCGCTGACAACAATTTGCTCGATTTTTTTCTTCCTATCCATAACTTTATTATTTTTAACTAAATTAGCTAGACAAAATTACCCTTGCCTGTATGCGTAACTAACAGCAATTTTTACCTTTATCATAATTATTAAAAATAACAAATCGTCAAATTTGGATAATAAAGTTGGTAGGATCTTTTATGATGAAATACTTGAGATAGAAGCGATTAATAAGCCATAAATTAATTTCAGCAAAATTTAAAAATTCCTCCGTAAGACTGAGGAATCGGAAAAAGTGATAGCTAACTTGTAAGAGGTAAAGCGATGATAAAAAAAATATTATTAGCGGTTTCTGGACTAGGACACGCCGAAGAAATGCTCAAAACTTTGAAAGAAGTACCAGCAATTGAGCAAGCAGAGGTAACGGTTTTACACGTTGTCCCCGCTCAAGCTTCCGCCCAAGTTATGACTAGCAAATGGGAAGAAGGAGGGAAGATTTTAGGCTCGGCGATTGAAACAGTCAACTTAGACGCTAGTAAAGTGACAGCAATTTTACGTCAAGGCGATCCAAAAGATGTCGTTTGCCAAGTAGCAGACGAAATCAATGCTGACTTGATTATTATGGGTTCGCGGGGCTTAAAACGTTTGCAGTCAATTTTAGCAAATTCTGTCAGCCAGTACGTTTTTCAATTGTCATCGCGCCCAATGTTGCTAGTAAAAGATGACATTTACATCAAAAAAATTAAGCGCATAATGGTAGCAATAGATGGTTCGGACGCTACCAAGCACTGTTTGCAATTGGCATTATTTTTAGTTAGAGATATCAAAGGCGGTCAATTGATTTTAGCGCACGTCGATAAAAATGCGAGTAGCAAATCCGGCGAAGTAGCGACATCCGCCGAGAAAAACCCAGTTTTAGCGCCAGCAATTGCTGAAGCTAAAAAACAAGGAGTCCAACCGCGCGTTATTGCTACCTCTGGTAAACCCGCCGAAGAAATTTGTCGCTTGGCTCAAGAGCAAGATGCAGATTTGTTAATTATTGGCTCTCCCGACCGCCGTCCTTCGATCGCTAAGAGCTTTGTGGATATAGACAGGCTAGTTAGTGCCTCTTTATCAGACTACGTGCGCGTAAACGCCACCTGTCCCGTGCTATTGGCGCGTACCGTGGGTTAAAAAGCGCGATCGCATTTTTCCCATAAAAAAATCCCTGCACTATTACGGTGTAGGGATTTTTTTTTAAAACTAACGATCACGAATCATTTTTACCACTATTGCGACTGGCAGTTTGAATATACAGAATCAACAGAAAAACCGTAGGCACAAGTACAAATAAAATACTTGCCACAAAACCTAAATCATTAACTTGCATCGAAAGAAAGCCTCTCGCGGATTGCAGTCCAACACCAATAGGATATCACTAATAAGCACGCGCAATGGGATTTTAAGCCCAGAGGTTTTGGGAAGCCTAGAATAAATATAAACACGGAAACTTGGGCGCGGGAGGATTCCTGCGTCAAGGTTTCCAAGACAGCAACGAACCAACCTACACTATGCAAGCAGAGTACGAAAATCGCCGTCAGCAGTTAATGGCAAAAATTGGCAACGGGACGGCAATATTTCGCAGTGCGCCAATGGCAGTTATGCACAATGATGTAGAGTACACTTTTCGCCAAGATAGCGATTTTTTTTACTTGACAGGATTTAACGAGCCAGAAGCCGTCGCCGTTTTAGCACCGCACCACGAAGAACACCGTTTTATTCTTTTTGTTCAACCCAAGGAGCGAGAAAAGGAAGTATGGACGGGTTATCGCACGGGAGTAGAAGAAGCAAAAAGCCGCTATGGTGCGGACGTTGCTTACCCTATTGGCGAACTAGAGGAGAAATTGCCTCAATATGTAGAAAAAGCCGAAAAAATTTACTATCATTTGGGACGCGATCGCGCTTTTAATGAAACTATCCTCAAACTTTGGCAGCGATTGGTTGCGACTTATCCCCGGCGAGGTACGGGACCAATGGCGATGGAAGATAGTAATTTGGCACTGCACCCTTTGCGCCTAGTCAAAAGCGAATCAGAACTAGCATTAATGCGCCAAGCGGCGGCTATTTCAGTAGAGGCTCACAACAAGGCGCGAGAACTCGCTCGTCCCGGCTGTTACGAGTACGAAATTCAAGCGGAAATAGAGCGAATTTTTCGGATGCGGGGGGGAATGGGGGTTGCTTATCCTTCGATCGTTGCTTCCGGCGATAATGCCTGCGTATTGCACTACATTGAGAATAATCGTCAGATGCTTGATAACGAGTTGCTCTTAATTGATGCAGGCTGTGCTTACGACTATTACAACGCCGATATTACCCGTACTTTTCCTGTAGGAGACAAATTTACACCCGAACAAAAGGCATTATATGAAATTGTCCTAGAAGCGCAATTAAAAGCGATCGCGCAGGTTCAGCCGGGAAATCCTTACAATGCTTTTCACGATACGGCGGTACGAGTCATTACTGAGGGGTTGGTAGAGCTTGGCATTTTGCGTGGCGAAATTGATAAATTGATTGAAGAAGAAAAGTACAAACCCTTCTATATGCACCGAACTGGGCATTGGCTAGGTTTGGATGTCCACGATGTCGGCGTTTATCAGCATGGCGAATCGCCACATATTTTACAGGCTGGAAACGTTTTGACAGTCGAGCCTGGTATATATATTGTTCCCAATACTCCCCCAGCCGAAGATCAAAGCGAAATAGATCCGCGTTGGAGTGGGATTGGGATTCGGATTGAAGATGATGTTTTAGTTACAGCCACAGGACAGGAAATTTTGACGGATGGAGTGCCTAAATTAGTGTCGCAATTAGAAGGGTAAATTTATATTTAGTTAATGCTAGCGATTGCTTTTAACTATTGTGAAATTGCGATCGCTTTTTTGTGACGTTATCCGTAATTTTGCTATAGGTACATAGCTATTCGATTCCGCTATTTGCAAAACTAAGATGCTCCTGCCAAGACGGTAGGATTAAAATTTGGAATATATCTACTAAACCTGTAAAATTCCTGTGGTTCAACGCTAATCCTGCCCTTAACAAGTATTATTTTGAGACGGATGTCTAATTGTTGACATAAGGCAGATATATGGGCTAGTGGATGCATCGCCTAATACCCAACCCGAACTTCTAAAAGATGCGATGCTTTACTAAGGTCGTACCAAGATTACAGTCAATACTGACTGTTTGAACTGGAATTCCAAACCAGCTATAAACCTTTGCACTACTTGTATAAGGAAAGGCACAACCTGGAACTGGCTTTCCTCCTTCACCAGATTTATTACTCCTGTGCTTCAGGTCTGTAATTCGTACTGCTGTACAAGTAAATGCCGATGGACCACCACCGCAATAAGCTTGACGAGTCAAAACATGGGCGATTCCAGTATACTGAATTGCAAGACCTTCAGCTCCAAAAAATCTTTCTAAATCGCTCCTGATAAGCAACCGTGGGGCAACTTGAGCTAAAAATATGCCACCTAAAGCCACTCCAATTAACTTTAACAAGCTCATCTAAAAACTTATTCTCGTTGTTAAGGGATTCAATAACAATAGAGTGAAAAGGATCTCTAAAATTCACATTTTACTGAATACCTTATGTCGGAACAATTAGGATGTATGGAGCCATTATAAGCGTAAGACAACACATCCATTAACAAAAGCGCCGTTACTGAACGAATCAAGTTTATGTATCAAATCTTTGGAGTGGTTGCATAATCCGAACTCCTGCACAGGGGTTTTATGTCCTCACAAAGTTTTTGCAACACAACCCAAGTTTGGATCTTGCAACATTTGTATTAATTGCAACGTCAAGGGGAAGATGAAATAAGCCTCTATTTACAGGTTTTAGTTCGACCTTTACTATGTATTTGGCTAAACATAAATACACTATGGAAATCTGCTGGAAAATCTTACCAGTTCTAGCACTAGCAATCGCATCTACTATTACTGGATGCAAGGAGTTCCAATCACCAGAACCGCAAAAAATAGGCGAAACCTTAACTTCTGCACCACTTATAAAATCATCGCCCAAGATTCAACTTCTTTACACAGTCCCTGGTCATTTACGTTTCAGTGTTACCTCTGTTGCAATTAGTCGTGATGGACAAATACTTGTCAGTGGCAGTAATGACAATACAATCAAAATTTGGAATCTGCACACTGGGAAACCGCTTCGTACTCTAAATGGGCATTCGCGTGGTGTTAATTCCATTGCTTTCAGCCCAGATGGACAAACCCTTGCTAGTGGAAGTGATGACAAGACTATCAAAATTTGGAATTTGCACACTGGAAAACTGCTTCGTACTCTAAATGGGCATTCAGACTTGGTTGCGTCAGTTGCCTTTAGTCCAAATGGGCAAATCCTCGCCAGTGGTAGTTCTGACGGGACGATAAATGTTTGGGACTATAGCACTGGTAAAATACTTCGCACTCTCACGTGGTCTATAGGTGCTAAGTCAGTTGCTTTCAGTCCTGATGGGCAAACCCTCGTTAGTGGTAGTTTTGATCATAAAATTAAGCTTTGGAATCTGCGTAATGGTAAATTGTTTAGCACTCTGCTGGGGCATTTAGATTCGTTTGAGTCAGTTGCTTTCAGCCCAGATGGGCAAACCCTCGCTAGTAGCAGTGATGACAAAACCATCACTGTCTGGAACTTTCGGACTAGAGAATTGCTCCACACCCTATCGGCAGATTCAGGATGGTTTAATTACGATTTTGATCCGAATGCAACCCCAGTTTACGCTGTCGCCTTCAGCCCCGATGGGCAGACTCTCGCCAGTAGTAGTGTTAGGAATGACATCAAGATTTGGAATTTTCGCACTGGAAAATTGCTCCGTACCCTTGTTCAGCATTCCGATGTTGTTCACTCTATTGCCTTCAGTTCAGACGGGCAGATTTTTGCTAGTGGTAGCCAAGACGGTACGATTAAAATTTGGAGTGTATCTACTAAACCTGCAAAATTCCTATGGTTCAATTAGCCAGTATTTGTGTTTCTAACGTCACAAATTTTAGAGCAGAAACTAACCGTACCTAGACCTGTTATGAGTAAATTTCAATAACCTTTAAAATGTGTAAAAGCAGTGACACTTCGCAAATGCGGCTTTACTTAATGTGGAACTGGCTTACACTTATACTAGGTTTCTTGAATTTGACTTTAGCTTTAGGAGATGTCTGCGCCGTACCAGGATTTGGATCAATAGCTGCTGGAATCTGAGCTACAGTTTTTTCATTAGGGAGAGCAGTTAATATTCCTACTCCTGCTACTGGAAAGACTAGAATTAATATTAAGCGCTTGAGATTCATAGAAAACATATTTGTAGTTCCTTTGAGTAAAGTTTTCTGACTACAATAATTTTGTTTCTGTGGCAAAATATTCATAGAAAATTAAAGACACTTGAACATGAGATGCTCATGCAGCAATTTAAACAAATGACTGTCAAGAAAAGTTATTACAAGATTCAAGATTATTTCTTCAACATCCACCAATAGACTTTAGTGTTACCTCTACTCTGTATCCAAGCGTAATTTCACTGAGTAGTTTGCCCAACTTCCGTGTTACCGCCAAATTACTTCAGTGATTGTACAGTGGTGTCGAATGGCTCATGTTTCTGCAAACAGTCGTCCCACACTTCGTAAAATTAGGGGTGCGAGTAGCATTGAAACTAGAAACCGGATTAAGGGCTTTTCGCCACCACTGAGGGTTTTCAATAACCTTTCTCAATTAAAGCTCATAACAAATTCCAATCTAGCTTGGGTGCTACTTTATAAAAGTCACAAGATGATATTATAGATTTGTTTATTCCGCTTAAATTTTCAAGTCAAATACATAGCGATTTTGGTTCCAAATCTAGCTTTTTCGCCTGGTTTTCCGTAATTTTTAAGCTGCCAATGCTGCTTTTTAATCGTCTTTTCCTGCCTGCGCTTGTCCCTGTGACTGCTTGGATAAAAAAACACCAATTTCTGGACTGACGACGTGCTTGAGTACCTTTTGGCGTACTGCCAAGGCTCGATTTCTTCTAAAGTGTTCAATTTCTCTGGTGGGGTTTCCTCCTAGAGAATGGCAGCAATAGCTTGTAGATGGGCTTCTAGTGATTCAGCTTTCTCTAGAGTTACATCCCGTGCGTCCTGTCTGTTTTTAACTCCATCATACATTTTTGCGAAGAAGTGTAGTTGCCTAGTCCTTTAATTACTTTAAGTACTAATACTTATCGCAAAAGTGAGATGCTCCCCCGATGATCTTTGTCTAGAACTGTTAGAAGTTGGCGATGCTTTAGAAGCCTTACTTGACTACTTGAAAAACAACCCCGCTCCCAGTCCAGAATTTATTCAACGTTTGCCTAGATCGATGGGAGCATCTCATCGCAAGTTTCTTGGTGTGTTAGCAAAGCGCCAAGTTTTACCTATAGAACTTGTTGGAACGCAGCCAGACTTTAATACTGTGCCGCGTGGTCGATCGAGAAGTACGTTCCGATCTACCAGATCGGACAATTACTAAAGTTTTGCGCCAGGGGTTTCATTTAGGTGATAAAGTTCTCCGTCCTACGGAGGTGATTACGTCTAGAGCGGACGTAACGGAGTAAAGTTAACGGTTCCTCCTGCCTATTCCTTTAAGCAGCGCCGACAAAATCGGATAAGCGATTGCTTAATTTGGGTATCAGTTACATGACAAATTTCAATTGTTTTTTATACTTGCTGCCTATTTTGCCCTGTGCAAGGCACAATGAAAAGAATGGTATTAGGGGTTAGGGTGTAGATGAACGATCTAGACCGATGCTACAGAGTACTTGGGCTTGAGCCAGGGGCATCCCTCGACGAAGTCAATCAAGCTTATAAAGATTTAGCTTTTATTTGGCATCCCGATCGCATTCCTAAAGACAATCTGCGGCTACATCAAAAAGCACAAGACAAAATTAAAGAAATTAATCATGCTCGCGATCGCCTGCGTGAAGTAAAGTCACGCGATCGTATTCCCACAGCTTACACGTCTCAACAAAGAAAGCCGCCTCAATCACCACCACCCTCTAGTTACTACCAATCGTCTCAACAAAAAAAGCCGCCCCAATCGCCGCCACCGCCGCCGCCAGCTAGTTACTACCAGTCTTCGCGGCATAAATCTCATTATGAGTCTTACAGTCAGCCCAAAAAGCCCCACGGCGACCTTAGTGGAGTGGATTTAAGAGGTGCAAATCTTCAAGAGAAAGATTTTTCCTACAGAAACTTAAGTAAAGCTAATCTTAGTGAGGCTAACTTGAGCGATGCTTTTCTGCACAAAGTTAATTTGCAACAAGCCGATTTATCTAAAGCAAATTTATTTAGAGCTAACTTACTCCAAGCAAATCTTAGTCATGCTAACTTGCGGGAAGCTAATTTAATTGGAGCCGATTTTAGCGGTGCAGACCTGAGTGGCGCTGATTTGAGCGGTGCTAAAGTGGGAGCAGGCGATCGCATTATGGTCAAACTAACGGGCGCAAATTTGCACGGAACAATTATGCCCGATGGTCGGATTCATCAATAATTACTAGCGCGATCGCCTCAACTCTAACTTATTATCAATCTTTGGAAGGATGACCAAGTTATTTAGTCATCCTTCATACTTTAAGTACAGTTTAAAAAAGCCAAACCTTTTTAAACTGGTACATTATTCTACACGTTGATAATGCCCGAATAGAAGCCTGCAAATATAATCAGACTTCCTAAAGCTATCAATAATAGAGTAAGTCCCCAAGACCAAGAAGGCGTTTGCTCTGGAGTAATACCAAGTTGCGTTCTAAAAAATCATCCTTAATTCAGGAAAAGTGGCTATACCCCAGGAACCCTGCTGCTATGTCGGAGCGCAACTTAGTATAAGTACGCTATCGCGCTGCTCTTGAGTAATTTTGTTGTTGTCAGGATTAGTGTTTTGCTGGGTTTCCATGAGTGAAATTAAAATGAGATTTATTACTAATATTTGTGCCAGAAACTCTCCTTTGCATCAGGCTTAAGAAAGAATAATTTTCAGTATAAAATAAACACTAAAAACCTTGGAGATAGTAGTGCAGAAAGATAAATCTGAGTCAAAAAATAGTTCCAAGCAAGCGGAAAGTTCTCAAACAAAAAAAGCTACTTCTTCAGCAATCGAGCAAGTAACAGTCTTGCCCGAAACAAGTTCTAGCCAGCCACCAAAGCCAGATTACCCCCGCTATCGAGTATTGCCAGATAACTTAATTAATTTAGCTGATTTTGATGCCGATGCTTGCGAAAGTTATAGGAAAAAGAAAGATATTGAAGAAGAACTTGAGTATCAACGCGATCGCTTGGGAAAACTACAAGAACGTCTTTATGCTGAAAATAAACGCAGTTTGCTGATTGTTTTGCAAGCAATGGATACTGGAGGAAAAGATGGCACAATTAAACAAGTTTTTAGCGGCGTAAATCCTCAAGGCTGTCGCGTTTGGTCGTTTAAGCATCCCAGTTTAGAAGAATCAAATCATGACTTTTTATGGCGCTATCACTGGCGGACCCCCCAAAAGGGAATGATTACAATTTTCAATCGTTCTCATTACGAAGATGTGCTGATTGTGAGAGTCAAAAAATTAGTTGAGGATGAAGTATGGCAAAAACGTTACCACATAATTAATGATTTCGAGCAAATGCTTACGCTTAGTAATATTACCGTAATCAAGTTTTTTCTACATATCTCCAAAGCTGAACAGAAACTACGTCTGGAAAGTCGATTAGCAAACCCAGATAAGTTATGGAAGTTTTCAATTAATGATGTCAACGAGCGTTCGTTTTGGGATGACTATCAATTAGCTTATCAAGACGCGATTAATAATTGCTCCACAGCTTACGCACCCTGGTACGTTGTACCTGCAAACAAAAAATGGTATAGAAACTTAGTAATTGCGCGAGCGATCGCGGATACGTTAGCAGCAATGAATCCTCAATATCCCCAATCTGAAGCTGATACAACAAACCTCACAATCCCCGATTGAACAAATACTTACTCTGTTTGGGATGCAGGATGCTTTAGCTTCCAAATAGAGCTAGAAATTAGATTTATGAGGACGTGAGCAACGATGGGAATGAGCAAATTATGCGTTAGTACCGCACTGTAGCCGAGGATAAACCCCACAATAGTAGCCCACGCAACATACTGCCACTGCTTGCAATTACTCAGGTGCAAAATCCCAAAACAAACACTAGATACAACAATTCCTACTGTATCCAATCCAAAAGCAGGCAGCATTACACCTCTAAACAATAGCTCCTCGCTGAGTCCTGGTAATAATCCTACCCAAATCAAATCGGGCAATACCAAAGGCTTAAGCACAAATTCTAAGTAAAAATCGGCACTATTGCGGTAAGCTGTCCAAAATTGATACATCAACGAACTAATAGTCGTGACGATCGCAGCTATGGCAATTGCAAATGGTATGGTGGCAGCATCCCAGCGCAAAGGCAGTAAGGCAACATCACCCAACTGCAACCAAAGCTTGGCAAGTAACCCCAATAAAACGGCAGTCACACCCATGGCTATAAGTAGCTGAGTACGTGTGAGAGGTTGAAGATGGGGATCGATTTCAGGCACAGAAGGGGGACAAAAAGGACGAGTTTATTGAAGCTAAAGCGTTGGCGGTGTCCTAGTAATTTTTACAGGGCGATCAATTAGCTGGCGCTTAGGTGTGCTTCAACCATTGATCCTACTCTAAAACTTGCTAGTAATTCATCTGCTACCAGACAAGTAGTTACGAAAATAGACTTTTACAATGGTAGATAGTAGCTTTTTTAAGTCAGTAATATTTAAAATTTATAGAATCTATGCCTTTTTCCGCAATTGTTCGGTCTTTGGGGCGATCGCCTCTCTCCACAGAATTATTATCTAAATTAGATCGCCAGCAAGTATGTTATCTAAGCGGCGCTCCCCGTTTACCTAAAGGATTAATTGCTTCAGCTTTAGCCCAAAATAGAGAGCAAAATTTATTTGTCGTCTGCGCCACGTTAGAAGAAGCCGGACGCTGGGCGGCTCAATTGGAAGCTATGGACTGGCAAACAGTACATCTTTATCCTACTTCCGAGACCTCGCCCTACGAACCCTTTGACCCAGAAACAGAAATGATTTGGGGACAAATGCAAGTTTTAGCAGATTTAATCGCTAAAGATAATCCCGATAAGCCCAAAAAAATGGCGATCGTGGCTACTCATGCGTCCTTACAGCCCCACTTACCACCACAAGAAAAGTTTTTGCCCTTTTGTCTTACCCTCAAACGGGGGATGGAGTTAGACTTAAAAACTTTTAGTACCCAACTCGCTCATTTAGGCTACGAGCGAGTTCCCCTTGTAGAACTAGAAGGGCAATGGAGTCGGCGCGGCGATATTGTCGATATCTTTCCGGTGGCTTCCGAGCTACCTGTGCGTTTAGATTGGTTTGGCGATGAGTTGCAAAATATTCGGGAATTTGACCCCGCTACGCAACGCAGCACCCCGCGCAATACAAATAATGGTGCGGCTTTAGATAAAATCGAGCAGATTGTCCTAACTCCGACTAATTTTGGCAGTATTATTACCGCATCTTTGACACCAGAAGGCGCAAATACTGTTAAATCCTTCCTATCTGAGCCTGAACAAGAAAAGTTTGATAACGGACAACCCCCTGAAGGTAGCAGGAGATTTTTAGGCATAGCTTTCGAGCATCCCGCATCTTTACTAGACTATTTGCCCAAAAATACCTTAGTTGTTATCGATGAAAACGATCAATGTATTGCTCATAGCGATCGCACTTATGAAAATGTCCAAGAACAATGGCAGCAAGGAACTAATAAGAGTCTCCCCAAAATTCACCGCTCTTTTACTGAATCAATTGCCACTGCTACAGACTTTCACAAACTTTATTTAGGCGAACTTGCTGAAGAAACTGGGCTAAACCTCGCCTGCCGTCCCGTACCTTCTACCCCTCATCAATACGCCAAACTTGCCGAAACTATCCGCAACGAACGCGATCGCCGTTTTTCTACTTGGCTAATTTCTGCCCAGCCTAGTCGCTCAGTTTCCTTACTCCAAGAACACGATTGTCCGGCGCAATTTGTTCCCAATCCCCGCGACTACCCAGCAATCGACAGGTTGCAAATTCAGCATACTCCGGTAGCTCTTAAGTATTCAGGACTTGCGGAATTAGAAGGCTTTATCTTACCTACCTTTCGCTTAGTAGTTGTAACCGATCGCGAATTTTACGGGCAGCATTCTCTAGCTTCTCCTGGCTACGTCCGCAAACGCCGCCGCGCCGCCTCCAAACAAGTAGACCCTAATAAACTCGCTCAAGGGGATTATGTTGTTCATCGCAGTCATGGCTTAGGTAAATTTCTTAAGCTCGAAAGCCTAACTATTAATAGAGAAACCCGCGAATATTTAGTAATTCAGTACGCCGATGGTTTGCTAAGAGTAGCCGCCGATCAAGTGGGTTCTTTAAGTCGATTTCGCGCTACAGGGGACGCGCCCCCTGTACTAAATCGAATGTCGGGCAAATCGTGGACAGCGACTAAAAATAAAGTCCGCAAAGCAATTAAAAAATTGGCTGTAGATTTACTCAAACTCTACGCCGCCAGATCTCAGCAAACAGGCTTTGCCTTCCCGCCAGATATGCCTTGGCAAGAAGAAATGGAGGATTCCTTTCCTTATACCCCTACACCCGATCAATTGAAAGCTACGGCGGATGTCAAGCGCGATATGGAGAGCGAGCGCCCGATGGATCGTTTAGTGTGTGGGGACGTTGGTTTTGGCAAAACAGAAGTAGCGATTCGCGCCATATTTAAAGCCGTGACGGCGGGTAAACAAGTCGCTTTGCTTGCTCCTACAACTATTTTGACTCAGCAGCATTACCATACTCTCAAGGAACGTTTCGCACCCTACCCGATTCAAGTTGGTTTGCTCAACCGCTTCCGCAGCGCCGAAGAACGCCGCAATATTCAAACTCGATTGGCAACAGGAGAACTAGATGTAGTTGTAGGTACGCACCAATTATTAGGTAAAGGTGTTACTATCCGCGATTTAGGCTTGTTGGTTATAGATGAAGAACAACGTTTTGGTGTCAACCAAAAAGAAAAAATTAAAGCACTGCGAACCAAAGTAGATGTCCTAACTTTGAGTGCTACGCCAATTCCCCGCACTTTATATATGTCTTTATCAGGGATTCGGGAAATGAGTTTAATTACAACCCCGCCCCCCTCCAGGCGACCAATTAAAACTCATTTATCTCCCTACGATTCTGAGACTATCCGCAGTGCAATTCGTCAAGAAATCGATCGCGGGGGACAGGTGTTTTATGTAGTACCGCGCGTAGATGGCATTGAGGAAACTTCAGCAAAGTTACGCGATACGCTTCCAGGAGTGAGACTTGCGATCGCGCATGGGCAAATGGATGAGTCAGAATTAGAATCAACCATGCTCACGTTTAATAATGGTGACGCGGATATTCTTGTTTGTACCACCATTATTGAGTCTGGCTTAGATATTCCTAGAGTCAATACAATTTTGATTGAAGATGCTCACAAATTTGGTCTATCTCAGCTATACCAATTGCGCGGTAGAGTCGGGAGGGCAGGCATTCAGGCTCATGCGTGGCTATTTTACCCCAAAGGGCAAATGCTATCGGATGCCGCGCGGCAAAGGTTAAGGGCAATTCAAGAATTTGCTACCCTCGGTTCTGGCTATCAGTTATCTATGCGCGACATGGAAATTAGAGGCGTGGGCAACTTGCTAGGGGCAGAACAATCAGGACAAATGGAAGTAATTGGCTTCGATTTGTATATGGAGATATTGCAAGAATCGATTAGAGAAATTCAAGGGGCAGAAATTCCCCAAGTCGAAGATACGCAAATTGACCTCAATTTGACTGCCTTTATTCCCGCCGATTATATCGCCGACTTGGATCAAAAAATGAGTGCCTACAGAGCGGTTGCTACAGCTAGTTCTCAAGCTGAGTTAGATGCCATTGCCGCCGAATGGAGCGATCGCTTTGGTCCAGTACCACCCGCCGCTAAACAGCTATTGCGAGTGATGGAACTCAAGCAACTAGCCAAATCTCTCGGCTTTAGTCGCATTAAACCAGAGGCTAAACAGCATATTGCTTTAGAAACAGCCATGGCAGAACCTGCTTGGAATTTAATGGTCGAGAATTTACCCGAACATTTGCGATCTCGTTATGTCTATGCGCCAGGTAAAATCCTCGTTCGCAGCCTCAACTTACTCAAACCCAACCAGCAGCTAGACAACTTGATTGATGCCCTAAGTAAAATGCAAGGGGCAATTCCTGAAGTTGTAATGATGTGAAGAACCTAAGTCTTGGAATCAAAATTAATTATGCAATTGCACTTAACTACTTGGTGTGAAGTCGAAGCTTATTTAGAGCGATCGCAAGGGATCATTTTACCGATTGGTTCCACCGAACAACACGGACCCACAGGCTTAATTGGCACTGATGCAATTTGTGCCGAAGAAGTCGCTTTTGGTGTGGGGGAAGCAACTCATGCCTTAGTTGCCCCGACTATTAATGTTGGTATGGCACTCCACCATACAGCCTTTCCTGGTACGATTAGTCTCCGACCCAGTACGATGATTTCGGTGATTCGAGACTACGTTACCTGTTTAGCTAGGGCGGGATTTAATAAATTTTTCTTTATCAACGGTCATGGGGGAAATATAGCTACTCTCAAAGCTGCCTTTGCCGAAACCTATGCCCATATAGCCGACCTAAATATTCCCAATGCTCACCTCGTCCAATGTCAAGTAGGCAACTGGTTTATGTGCCACTCCGTTTACAGTCTAGCCAAAGAACTATACGGGAATCAAGAAGGCTCTCACGCAACCCCAAGTGAAGTTGCTTTGACTCAATACATCTATCCAGAAGTAATCAAAAATGCTCCCTTATCGTCAGAAGTCGGTAGCGGACACAAAATCTATGGTGCTGCCGACTTTCAAAAACGCTACCCCGACGGGCGGATGGGATCTAACCCAGCTTTAGCTACGCCCGAACATGGCAAGCAATTTTACGACTTAGCTGTAAAAGAACTTAGCAACAACTACTTAGAGTTTTTAAATGAGCAATAATTTGAACTTTGGCAAAAACTTTAGGCGTTTTCTGTTGCTTTGATGCAGTAGGCACATCTCCAAAAAAGTAATGTACTTACTATAATTTATTGTAAATAATAATTTCCGCCGAGCAAATTTATTAATAGCTCGACGGAAATATATTAATTAAGCTTTAGTCAATTAAGGTGTAAGTTTGAGAACAGTCACTTTGTCTGTTACACCCACACTAATAGTTTTGTTGCTAATACCAATAGATGTTTCGGCTCTATTACCAGCATCATCCCAGGTAGAAAGCATTGCACTACGGATTGGAGTGTTTAAAGTCACTTTAGTAGGCATAGTTGGCGGATTGATAGTCCGAGTCGGCGTGGCGGTAATGTCACCGTTAGAAATTTCATGCCACAATACCAAATAAAATACGCCAGAGGATTTTTGTAGCAATAAGCTGTGTACGTACTGAGTCCGGTTGTATCCTGTGGGTGGAGTAACAGTTAGCGAATAGTCTAAAGCAGTAGGCGTAAAGGTCTTAGCATTAGTACCAGTATCTCTCAACCTAGCGATCATGTTTTTCAAAGCTGTATAAGCTGGCTTTGCACTCAAATCATTACGCAACAAACCAAAATTAGCTTCAGAATTGGTAGGTTGATTCCACTCATTAAGAAACTCGTAAGAGCAAGTGCGGACAATACCTTTGCGGAAGTATTCTAAAAACAAACGTGGCATATATTTGCCGTGTACCTGTTCGGAAATTCCTTTGGCGGTGTCAGTCGTAAAGTAGCCCGTTTCTGTTGCTGCCATCGGTTTAGAACCAAAGGGTGAGGCGTATACATCCGTTGCATAAGGATTTTCATCCATATTGATAGATGGGAAGTTGCCCTCGTAGTAGTATTTATTGATGGTATTGTAGCTAAAGGGGTAGTTAAAAGCGTTGCCACCAAAAGGATAGGGATGAAAATTACCCCAATCGACAACATTACTCAAGTCTCCTAAAGGTGATTTGTTGGCGTAGTCATAAGTGCGCCCCAAAGAAGGACCAATGACTGTAAGCCCTGCGGTAGCCGGATCACTCTTTAAAGCATCCCATGTATCTTTTGTGAGACTGCGGATATAAGAAACCCAGTACAAAGATGATGACGAATTGTCATTTAACTTGGCAGTGTCAGTTTTACGCCAGTAATAGTTACTGTAGTTAAGATCGATTTCATTAGCTATTTCTACCGCATCAACGACATTTGTACCTATTTTATTTTTAATAAGGTCGTTAATTTGGTGATACTGTCCATTTACCCAGTATGAAGAATTTGGGGCAACTCCAATGGTCGGATTCATAATATAAGTAGTTTTGATTCCTGCTGCTGCCAGTTCCTGGAATTTGGCAATAACATCGCTTCTTACACTGCCATCACGAATATGACGAACTCCCAAATCTACTAATTTTTGTTTGACTGTACTATATCTACTGCCGTAAGGAGTGTCGTCATAACCAAAATGGGTATTAACACAAATGCTATCTATAAAAGAGTCAGCACGTTTTGCTGTTACTGGAGCAGCTTGAACTGAGGGGATAGCTCCAGCAATCATTGGTAATATATTAGAGGCAGTCAATGTAGTTGCGGCGAATGCTAACTTGATCAATTTGTTGAGTTTGGTCTGAGATTTCATTTTGTTTGAACCTGTATATGAAAAATAAGTGTATTTGTCTAAATAAGAACAGCAAGCTTTGACCCTGCGGCTACAAAGCTTTTGCGTTAAGCAGGGAAGAAGTATTAGTTCTTGGTTTTAAACCTCTTAAGCGATTAAATAAACAGATCTGTTAGTATTGCGGACTAAGGAGAAGTTGTTGAAATCACTTAGGAGATTTTTAGTTAGTAATCCACGCTTGCGGAATTAAACCAATAATCTGAAATAGAACCAAAGTATTAATAATTTCTATAGTTAAAACTATTGACACTTTTAAGATGTGCAGAACTGGTTGAGTGTTAGCTGCATGAAAGCTTCACAAAACCACCCTACAACATAAAGATAATGCAATTATTAAGAGTAACAAAGCGAGATTGTACGGATTTATTTCAATTTGAAAACTTAATTTAAACTAGATTGCCGCATATATACTGGAGGTAGATATACTGCATTTACAAAAAATTGTTAGATAGTTGAGGTAAAAAGCTTAAATAATACTCTCTAATTCGAGGCTGGAGAGAGGATTACGCCGAGCAAACCAATCTACTGTCCTTGGACTTTGTAATTCTAGAGTGGTTGCAGTCTCTAGCTAAATTGATCTTACTTGCAGTGATTGCGCTTGTACCTATAAATCGAGTCAGTATATTTACATAGATTTGCGCCCAATAAAAAGATTATGTGAAGAAATTGAATTTGAGAATTAAGAGAATCGGGTGGGGACAACCAAAATTATTAATTACTATCTATACTCTTTTTTTCAGACTGTCTTAGAACAGGGATAATGCTTTAAGCAAAGCTGAGAAGAACTTGTAGAATTAGTAGATTTTGTTAAAACATCTGTATTACAGATTCAGCAGTTTTGTAATTAAAAATAGGCAGAGCGAGCCACAACAATGAATAGCTGTATAGTGCTAATTCTCGGAAAATCGCGATCGTCAAAAATTCGCGCCATAACTTTTCTCAGGTGCATTTAGATAATTTGCTTGTAGAACTACCGCAGTTAACATAGCTGGCGACGGCTACGAAAATATAAATGGTTATAGTCTAAGCTTTACCCATGCAACGATCTACCTTAGCGCCAGCAATTGCTCAAAAATACGATTTTTTGAGTTTGCCAGCTTCTTGCTGGACGTAATTTCTGTTCTTAATTCGTGCCGGAATTGATTAAACCAAAAATAGGTATGCTTTCCCTGGGAAACATACCTTTACACATATTCTCGAAACTATGGCAGATTTGCCCAACTTAATAAAATCGGAACGTTGGGATTTGAACCCAAGACCTCCACTACCCCAAAGTGGCGCGCTACCAAGCTGCGCTACGCCCCGTGCCAGAGAAACTATACTAACACAAATTTTGAGCAATAACTAACTAAAAAACTTGCAGAGTTTGCGCGGCTTGCAATAAACCATTAACGGCTGATTCGTTCCAGCTACCTTCCGCGCAACGTCCGTTTAAGATAATCAATCGCAAATTGTAGCTATGAGCATAGCCCGCAACTTCTAGCCAAAGTAAATTACTTTGCGCTTCACAAGTAATTTTTTCTTCATCCATTAATTCGCTGTTTAGCTGGTTCATGGTCTGGGCTAGTTGCATAGACAAGCGGCAAAAGTCTTGCAACTCCCCCTCTGTAAGTTCAATTGCCCAATCATCTGTACCTATTAATCCTTTAAACTCGACTGCTTGTGGATTCCAGCCAATTCGCCAACCAATGCCAGTTTTAAGTACCCGTTCCATTAGCTGTTTTTGACTGTACCAGAGTAAATCAGACCCCTCTGCATATCTAAAGTCAAAATTGTGCCATCTCGAATCACTTGAGTTGCTTGTTTTACACCCACAATTACCGGAACGCCAAGGCGCAACCCAATAATTGCGGCATGACTTGTCAGGCTCTCATCTTCAGTGATGATACCCGCAGCTTTGCGAATTGCCTCAATAAAATCTGCACTGGTGCGCGGTGCTACTAATATCTCTCCAGGGTTAAAGTTACCTACATCCATAGCAGTATGAGCCACCCTAGCACGACCGCTTACCGATCCTAAACCAAGCCCGATGCCTTGACCTAGTACGGCAGTGACAATTTCTACCTTAATTAGATCTGTCGAGCCTGCTACTCCTTGCAGCGCCCCGGCGCTCATGACGACCAAATCACCCTCGGATAGCAATTGTTTTTCTTGAGCTACATTAATTGCCGCTTGAAAAGTTTGACCCGCCGAAGGCAAATCTAATACCAACAAAGGTTTTACTCCCCATACTAGCTGCAACTGTCTGGCGACATCTACGTGAGGAGTTACAGCCAAAATTGGGTTGCGGGGGCGAAATTTAGAAACATTACGAGCAGTAGAACCCGTTTTGGTTAAAGTCATAATTGCGGCGGCATCTAATTGTTCGGCAATTTGCCCTACTGCTTGACTAATGGCATTGGGAATCGACTGACGAGTATCTTTAAGGTTGGCATTGGTAGCGGCTAAAGCGGGAAATTGCTCAATTCGCGTGGCAATTCGTGCCATTGTTGCGACAGCTTCTACGGGGTGCTTGCCTACTGCGGTCTCATTGGACAGCATGACGGCATCGGTTCCATCTAAGATGGCATTTGCTACGTCCGAAACTTCCGCGCGAGTTGGACGGGGGCTAGTAACCATACTATCGAGCATTTGAGTTGCTGTAATAATCGGAATTCCTAACCGATTTGCGGTAGCAATTAGCCGCTTTTGGAGAATTGGAACATCTTCGGCGGGGAGTTCTACGCCTAAATCACCTCTAGCGACCATTACTCCATCGCTGAGAGCTAAAATTGCCTCCATTTGCTCAATGGCTTCATGCTTTTCAATTTTGACTATGACGGGGACTTGCTTCCCAGCGTTAGAGATTAGTTGTTTGATTTCTAGTACGTCTTGGGGATTGCGGACAAATGATAAAGCTATCCAATCTACACCTTGATCTAAACCAAAAATTAAATCTTCCCGGTCTTTGTCGGTGAGTGCCTTGATAGACAAATAAACTCCTGGAAAGTTGACACCCTTGTTGTTGGAGAGCGTTCCACCCACAACAACGCGGCAGTGCAAGTTTTTGTTTGGGCGATCTATTTCTTCGACCTGCATTTCTACTCGACCATCATCAAGCAAAATTGCCGCCCCACAAGGTACTTCGTCGGCTAAAAGATCGTAAGTCACGCAGCTAATAGTTTGCGTGCCAACTATATAGTTGCTAGTTAAGGTAAATAAGTCGCCTTTTTTTAGTTCGATCGCACCCGTTTCAAACTTACCTAGACGAATTTTTGGTCCTTGTAAGTCTTGAAGAATGCCTACAGGCTGATTTAGTTCAAAGGCAATTTGCCGAATTAAGCGCACGCTTCTTTGATGATCGGCGTGAGTACCGTGAGAAAAGTTCAGTCGTAGAGTCGTTGCCCCTGCTTCTATAATTGCTTTCAATACTTCTGGCGTACTGGTAGCAGGTCCGATTGTAGCGACAATTTTTGTTCGGCGTTGAGAATCTCTTAGTTGCATAAAGCCTAAATTTGGAGAAAGGGACAAGGGAAGGTGACAAGGGAAGGTAAAGGGGACACAAGGCGAATTTTATTTAACTTCTGCCTACTACTTTTTCTTCACTGCCGCTTTCAAAGCTTGCTTGCAGCCTTACTGTAATGTGTTTTGTGCCATTTTGCTTCGCAATTATATCGTCATTAGGCTACCTCTATAGAGATAAGGAGGATGACTTGTGCGAAACAAAACTTTATTATCTTATTAGGCGTACTATTTGGTACGTGCAGATTAATTTATGAAGGAGTCAAAAATGCTCATGTCGGAGGCAAAGAAGCCACTGACAACAGTCCCTAGGGAATTTCTCAGCCCTCCTGGCGATCGCAATCCGACGTTACTGATGTTTGTAGCGGCGATTAGTGCGATCGCGTTATCCAACTTTGGTTACTGGCTTTGGGAGTGGCCCCACTGGTGTTGTTTTGTAACAAATACAATTTCTTTACATATTTGCGGGACGGTAATTCATGATGCTTGTCATAAGTCCGCTCACCGCAACCCCATCATTAATTCTGTTTTAGGTCATGGTAGTGCATTGTTGTTGGCTTTTGCTTTTCCCGTATTTACACGGGTACATCTGCAACACCACGCCCATGTCAACGATCCGGAAAACGATCCAGATCATTATGTTTCTACCGCCGGACCATTGTGGTTGATTCCCGTCCGGTTTTTATATCACGAGATATTTTTCTTCAAACGCCAACTGTGGCAAAAACAAGAATTGTGGGAATGGTTTTTTAGTCGCGCTTTAGTGGCAGTTATTTTCTACGTTTCGATTCAGTATCACTTTTTGGGTTATATTCTCAACTTTTGGTTTATTCCTACTGCCATAGTTGGGTTAGCTTTGGGGTTCTTTTTTGACTACTTGCCTCATCGTCCCCATCAAGAACGCGATCGCTGGAAAAATGCTAGAGTTTATCCCGGTAAAGTTCTTAATATCTTGATCATGGGGCAGAATTATCATTTGATTCACCACCTATGGCCCTCAATTCCTTGGTATAACTACCAAAATGCTTATTACGCAACTAAGCCGCTTTTAGATGCTAAGGGTTGTTATCAAACTTCGGGGTTGTTACAAAAAAGAGATTTTTGGAGCTTTATTTATGACTTATTTATTGGTATCCATCCCCATAAAAAAGCCGTAGTAATACCAAGGGAGCTTTCAGAGCAAACAGAAGTATTACCTGGATAACTTTATACTACCCAATCGGTGAAGGAGAAAATATTTGAGGCTGAGACAAATTCCAATCAGGACGTAAGCTTTGCGCTTCGCGCAAGTAGGTGTGACAAACTTTATGGCGATTAGTTGGAATATTGACAAGGATTAAAAAGCGGATGCAGCGTTGCAAACTACCTGCAACGTGCATCTGCTGGACATCTAGCATCGGTACATTGTCCCAGTACGGGCGGTGACGAGCGATCGCGGCGGGAAAAATAGCATCCAAGTCGCGGGTAGCAGAGAAAGTTGCACTGACAATCTGGGTTGGATCTAATTGATTTCGTGCTTCTGTCTCATCCAAAAGTTCTGTTACCGCTTCTGTAATTGCTTCAACTGTGTTTTCTGTAGCAGTTGTTGCCCCCCGAATTGCCTGAAGTCGCCACTCCACACCCAAGTCCTCCCGTATAGCTTTTAGAGTTTTTGTTGTAATATTAGCTGTTTTTTGGGTACATGAAGGCTTAATATTGTCCTACTTTTAGATCGTCAGCCTCAATTAAGGTCGATACATCCATAGTGGCAAACCACTGGTAGATAGTTCAAAGTCCAGCCAATCATTGCCCATGGCTAAACCAGATAGTTGCCTAAAGTCGCAAGTAAAAGCACTTGCCTTACCCGATTGATTATTTAGTAAGCGGCTTAAAAATGGTTTGCGTTCTTCCAAGGTGTAGCACTTCGTTTTCTCAGGGTCAAGTCCTACCAACTCGGCAGCCCATCGTCTAGCATCTTCTTCTGTACCTAATCTATCTACTACCCCCAACTCTAGGGCTTGTTGTCCGGTAAAAATTCGCCCATCAGCAAAGCTTTTTACTTTTTCAACACTTAAGTTGCGCCCTTCGGCGACAGTTTGCACAAATTGCAGGTAGCTTGTGTCGATTAGTTCTTGTAAAATATGCTGTTCTGGCTCGGTTAATTCGCGGTCAAATGCCAAAATATCTTTGTAGGGACCAGACTTAACTACCTTAAACGAAACCCCAATTTTTTCTAGTAAGCGTTCTATATTATTGCCACGCAAAATTACGCCAATACTTCCGGTAATTGTGCCAGGGTTTGCCACAATATGGTTTGCCCCTACGCCAATATAAACGCCACCCGAAGCGGAAATATTGCCAAAACTAGCAACAATTTTGACTTTTTCGCGGAGCTTTTTGAGGGCGCTATAAATTTCTTGAGAATCTCCCACCGTACCCCCAGGGCTATCAATGCGGAGTAATAAAGCCGGAAATCGTTTCTCCTCGACAGTTTTGAGAGCTTTTAATACTTGAACGCGCGTGTTAGAGGCGATCGCTCCAGTAATTTCTATGCGGGCAATTTGTTTTTGAAAACGAGGCTTAAAGGGCCAAATCATGAGCAGTCAGACCAGAAATTAAAAAATAAATTGGTATCCAGCGCTGCCATTGCTATTTTGTGATGCCAGCAATTGGTAAGCGCTGTATATATCTAGTTTGCCTCATTTAGGGCATTCCCTGTTTGACTATATCTATCGCTGCCAAATTTTGATTGTGCGATCTTTGCTACTGCTAATTAAATTGTTGTTGCTGGGAACTGTTGCTAAAGATAAAATCCAGTCGGAATGTGCGCCAAACTTATGAAGTAATTTACCGCTAGTAGCATCCCACAATTTAATTGTGGGTTCAATACCCGCGCTGGCTAACTGCTGCCCGTTGTTGCTAAAAACTAGAGCAACTATGCGATCGCGATGTCCAGTTAGTGTCTGCAATCGTTTCCCAGTTTGCGGGTTCCAAAGCTTGATAGTTTTATCCCAGCTACCACTAGCAAGTTTTTTGCCGTCGGGGCTATAGGCAAGAACTCTGACGGCATCAGTATGGGCTGTGATCGTCCGAATGGGCTCACCCGTTGACAGATGCCAGATTTTGATAGTTTTATCTTTGCCACCTGTAGCAAAAGTTTGTGCGTCAGGGCTGAGGACAAGGGAAAAAATCCGACTACTGTGTGCCGATTCAATAGTTTGGGCAGAACCTGTACGTAGATTCCAAATATTGACACTACCATCTTCACTAGCGCTAACTAGCGTTTGCCCATCTTTAGAAATCTCTACTGACCAAACGGGGCTAGAATGACCGGAAAATGTACCCATAAGCTTGCCTCTGGGCAAGTCCCATAATTTGATTGTGTTATCTCCACTCCCACTAGCTAAAACCTTTCCATCGGCACTGATCGATAAGGCTCTAACGGTATCTTTATGTGCCGATAAAGTACGCTGTAGCTGCCCTGTAGCGGCATTCCATACCTTTATGGTGTTATCTTCGCTACCGCTTGCCAAAACCTGCCCGTTGGCACTGATGGCGATCGCCCAAACAGACTGAGAATGACTTTTTAGAGTTCGGGCTAGGGTAATGTTGTTGACGCGATTACCCTTGAATAAGCTCGATTGTTTGCTTGGCGCAGCTTGTTGGGGAAGGGATTTTACTAAATAGTAGCCGCCAATCATTAAACTAATAGCTAAGCCAATGCCCATTATTGTCTTAGTAAAAATTGGGGAATCTGTCCGATTTGTTTTAGCTGGCGCTGGGACTGTTAGTGGTTGAGGAATGGGATCTGCTTGTACCTGCAAAGCTTGAATTACTTCTGTTGCAGTCTGGTAGCGCTCTTTGAAGTGGTAGCGTACCATGTTGTCGAGGATTTTTGTTAGGCGATCGCTAACTTTGGCGTGCTGCTGCCACAATATTTCTCCAGTTTCTTGATCTTCTAGTATTTGCGTAGGATCGAGTCCTGTAATTGCTTGAATTGCGATCATTCCTAACGCATAAATATCGCTGTTGGGGCGCGGTATACCTCGTTCTTGTTCTGGCGGGGCATAACCTGGCGTACCGATGGCAATAGTCGCCGCCATACCAAAAGCATAATTAGTAGAAGTTTTGCCACCTTCAGTAATTACTTGCGTCCAAGCTTGCTTGACTGCGCCAAAGTCAATTAAAACTAATTTGCGATCGCGCTGTCTTCTAATTAGATTGCTGGGTTTGATGTCTCGATGAATCAAGCCTTGGCTGTGAATGTACTCCAAAATGCTCAATACTTCGTGTAGTAACTCTATAACTTGAGTTTCACTCCACTGTTCGCCAGCATTTAATTCCTCTGTTAAGGGATGTCCGACAATCAATTCTTGAACTAAATAAAATTCATTGTCTTCTTCAAAATGAGCCAATAGTTGCGGAACTCGGTCATAGTTGCCTAATTTTTTTAGGGCTTCAGCTTCTCTACCGAGTAACTCGTCGAAAGTAGGGAGGTAATTTGCAACGTTGCTGGATGTCTGCTTGAGTTGTTTGATTACGCAGCTTGGACTGTCAGTAATCGAGATGTCTTTTGCTAGATAAGTTTGACAAAACCCTCCTGCATTGAGGGTATCGATAATTTGATAGCGTCCTTTGAGTAGCTTGCCTAGCATTGTCTAAATTACTGGTGTGTATAATTTTACTTGCCAACGAGGGATTGAAACTCTTTCTACAGATGCAATAGTCAGGGCGTTTACACCTTATGCCCTTTTTTGCTGTGAGTTTTGCTAAAGTCTAAAGTTGCTGGGTAAGAGTAAAAAAGTTATGAAAGCACAGGTGTTTAGAGGCGTTAATCAATTAAGTTACGAGGAATTGCCTGTACCAACTATTGAGAATGATGAAGTTTTAGTCCAAGTTCAGGTAGTGGGATTATGTCAGTCAGATATCAAAAAAATTCTTTATCCACTTTACGAACCACCGCGCATTTTTGGACATGAAACGGCAGGAATTATTGCCAAAATAGGTGAAAGCGTTAGCAATTGGCAAGTAGGACAAAGAGTAGTTGTCATGCACCATATTCCTTGTATGCGCTGTCAATACTGCCTACATGACAATTTTTCTATGTGCGATATTTACAAAAATATCTCGACAACGGCGGGTTTTAATGCTAGTGGTGGCGGGTTTGCCGAGTATGTCAAAGTTCCCGGTCATATTGTCCGTAATGGGGGTTTAATCCCCATTCCCGATCGCGTTAGTTTTGAACAAGCGAGTTTTGTCGAACCGACTAACTGCTGTCTCAAAGCTGTAAAAAAAGCCCAAATTGCTCCGGGTGAATCGGTACTTGTCACGGGCGCAGGTCCTATTGGCTTGATGTTTATCATGTTAATTAAGTATTTTGGTGGTAGAGCGATTTCTACGGATTTACTGCCTACTCGTTTAGAAAAGGCTTTGAGTGTAGGCGCTGAAGCGGCAATTGATGCTCGCGATCCCAATTTAACTGCAAACATACTAGCAATGACTGATGGCATGGGCGTTGATACTACTTTGCTTGCTGTTCCTAGCGATAAAGCTTTTTTCCAAGCCCTTGATTGCACTCGTAAAGGCGGCAAAATTTTGTTTTTTGCTGAGTTTCCAGACCAATTAGAGATTCCGATTAATCCCAATATTCTTTACCGCCGAGAGATCGATTTGATGGGTAGTTATAGTTCTTCTTATCGCTTGCAAAGTTTGGCGGCAGATATTGTTTTTAATCAACGAATTGATGTTAATGCTTTAATTAGCGATCGCTTTTCTTTGCAAGAACTTCCGGCGGCTGTTGCCAGAGCAACTTCCCCTCAGCCCGATACTTTAAAGATTCTGATCTATCCTGAATTAGAGTAGTTGGGCTAATTATAAAAATCTATCTTTGGATATATTTTTATAATTTTTAATAAAATGACACTGTTTAACTTTATCATCTATCTAACGATAGATATTTCTGCTGAATCTTGATAGTTATGAATCCATCTCCTACACGCGGACAAATAGAAAGAACGCTATCCCAGCGAATTCAATCTTTGTACCGCGCTCAATTAGAACATAAACCAAGTCGAGTAGTATGCCAAATTTTTGATGGAAAAATCGCGATTATTCTTGAAGACTCTATCACTCAACCAGAGCAAGTTTTAGTTAATAACGGTCAACAAGACTTAGCAGAGCAAGTACGTTCTGAGCTAGATGAGGCGCTGCAACCACAACTGAAAGCATTAATTGAAGAAGTAGTTGGAGTCAGCGTAATCGATCTATTAAGCAATGCTAAATTAGAGACAGGTCGTAGTGCTACTATTGCTATTTTGGCAGAAACACCCCAATTTCGCAATCCCTAACCTAGGCTGGCAATAGGCTTTGGATCTTAAGTTTTTGGTCTTGTATTTTTAGTTCTGCTTTGCAATACAACACCTAATACCTAACATCTAAACCTTTCAATCTAAGGAGTTCAGCTAAGATATATAGCGACGAATTATCGCTTCTAATTCATCAATTACATAAGGCTTAGTAACGCAGTCATCACAACCTGCCTTCACAAAATTTTCTTTGTCTTCTGCTCTTGCCATAGCTGTAACTGCAACAATTAAAATTTCCATCGTTTGCGGATTTTGCTTGAGACAATTAGCAACTTCTATTCCACTCAAATCCGGCAACATCATATCCAATAAAATTAGTTTTGGTTGATACTTTTGTGCCATAGTTATAGCACTTTCACCATCTTGAGCCGTAATAAAACAGCAGTCCATAATCGTTAAGAGTTCGCTGATTAATTGTAAATTGTCTTCATTGTCATCAACAGCTAAAATTAAAGGCTGAGTGTTATCTTGGGAGCCTATAGAAGGATTTTGGACGCTCATAATTAGGTTAAGGAAAGTCGTAGATAGACTAGCGGAAACTACTAGCCTACAAAACAGCAATTATTTTGTTAAACCTACGACGAGGCATTCCCCAAGCGGCAAGTATGGCGCTTGCAATGAACTGGCTCGTAATTCGTACATCAGGTTGCTGCTTTTGAACTAACAATGAAGTTTGATAGCAAGCCGATTAAAGTAAGCAACTACTAATAATTTTACCTTCCTTTGGCAGTTATTCATATATTTGGGCATAAAAGCCCAAAAAAGGCGCTATTCAAGCAAAACTTAGAGGATAAGACTAGCAAGCTGTATAAATAGCGCTAATTTTAGAGAAATAACAATCTATGCAAGCGATTATCTTCGCTAAAACTTACGTTCAAGCAGTTTGCATAAATTGACTTCTAAATAGTTCTGCCTGCTACACTTCAAAAACGATTAATTTGCTATAAATTGCCATCAATTTTTTAAGACTTGATAAATTCAAGATTTAAGCTTTCTATCTGCGCCTAACTAAAGCTACTAACTCTTATTTAGAGTTAAAATTGTCGCGGCTTCTTGCAAAAGTTCATTATGCTCTTTTTGCAGCACTTGCAATCTCTGAGAAATTTCTGCTAATCTCTGCTGCGGGTTTTGGACAATAGTTGTATCTGTCTTATTAAAGGCTAAGTCAGAAACATTTTTATTAGTAAATTTCTGCTTGATACCCAAGCTACCCAACCAACCAAACTTAAATATAGTTTTAATCAGCCTAAATGGTGCTTGTAATAGCGACAACCCAGCCATCTCTAGCAAACGATTTAGGGCTTTAATAATACTAAAAGTAATCGCCACTGTCAAAATTATGATGACAAAACTGATAATCGGGCGGTCAATTGCCCATATTATGATATTAAAAATCCGCAATACCACGGGATGAGCTTGTAGCCAATTATCCATTGAAGATGCGATCGCATTTTGCATTGCTGCGGAGGATGTATCTTTCACGTCTTGAGTTGCAGCTTGAAAATCACTGGTAGCAGTAGTAAAAAAATCTTTTGCTTGTCTCCAGTTTACAATGGCTTCTCCAGGTAAGCGGTTGAGTTTCATTTTGAGTAAATTAGGATTTTTTGAAGTAGCAGCAAGGAAAATACTACAAGAATTGGGGTGAAAACTTTGGTACTTACATTCGCTCCCCCTAGCCCACGGCAATAAAGCGGGAAGCATCGCCAACTTTGTGGGGAAGGTCTTCTTCCCCACAAGTTTGTAAGAGAGTGCGATACCTACGTTTTGCCCGCCCTTCACTTCGACAGGTTTTAGTAAACTACCCGGCGCTAATTGCTAAGGCAATATAGCGCGGGCTTTCAACCTGTCCTACAAGCGGTACGGGGCAAGCTAGAGACGATTGTTCGGGCGTGTTTACGGCGACACCCCATTGCTGAATGTTCATTGCGGCGTTCAAGTCCGCATCCCCAGTCCACAAGCAATGCCCGCATCTAAAATACTTTCCATGCCTATAAGACTGATTTTCTTCGGGATGGATGTGGTTGCATTTGTGGCAAGTTTTTGAGGTGTAGGCAGCCGGAATTAAAACAACTTTTACGCCAGCCCCAATAGCCTTATATATTATGTATTGGCGTAATTGGTAGAACGCCCAATTATTAGATAATCGGCGCTCTTTTTTGCTTCTTGGTTGCTTATTTGTTCTTTCTCTGATTCCGGTCAAATCTTCTAGTGCAATTACTGAATTAAATTCTTTTGCCTGCACTACCAACTGCTTGCTTATTTTATGAGAATGCCATGACTGGAACTTTTTTTCTCTACCCGATAGCCGTGCTAGAAGTCGATGGCAACTGCGCCTTGAACTCCTCGTGCCTTTAGTAGATTTGGTTTGGACTAACGCTCTGGCCAGTGCATACTTATTTCTTTTTTGAGTTATTTGTTTACCGCTATGCTTGTCCCCAAGCGAGGTTACGGCGATATCTGTACGCCCTAAATCACAACCAATCACGGTATCAGTGGGTTTAATATCGGGCGCAGTTGTTTTAACTTGGATGTTAACTGAGTAGCTACCATTGCGATGTTTCGCTAGAGTTGCGCTCGTAGGATTACTGCCCATTAGCTTACCTAATTGGTAGTTGCCCAGTCGCAACTTAAACCTTTCCCTGCCACCATTTAAAGTTAAGCTAACTGTCCAATCGGACTCTCTAAACGCAAAGATTCGTGCGTCGTAATCAGCGCTAGTAGGCTTAAACTTTAGAACGGGTTTATCTTCCTTTTTGGCAGCCTTGCGGTTTCCTGCCACTCGGTTAATAGCACGAATAGCTAAGTTTGCGCTTAAGCCAAACTGTTCTCTAACTTGCTTGTAGACTAGGGTTTGAATCCTGACGTTGTTTGTTAGTTTTGGGTCTACAGCCTCATTGATATAGTTGCAAGCATCCGCAAACGCTTTTAAAGTAGCATCTATTTTTGCCACTTGCGTAGAAGCCGGGTTAATTTTGCAAACTATTGTCAATACTTGCTGCATACATAATATTATATCACTACAATGATTCGCTCCGTTCAATTTATTTATTGGTCGCAATTCCGACCGCGAAAATGCGGTGTAGCTCTGCTTCCCGCATTATTCGCGTCCACACACTAAGAACATTGGGAGTACCCTCGTTCTATAGTGTGGGCATCCTTGCGACATCCTAGGTGACCAAAAGAGGGAAAATAAAACCCTTTTTTAACCTAGATTTAGGTCTGTCACGGCTCCAACACTGCTAGAAGCTACCAGCCGGGCATATTTTGCTAATACGCCTGTTGTATAACGAGGTTTAGGCGGTAGCCACTGGGCGCGACGCATTGCTAATTCTTCCTCAGACACGTGCAGATTTAACGAACGAGCATGAGCATCAATAGTAATTGTGTCATTTTCCTGGACGAGGGCGATCGCGCCGCCGACAAAAGCCTCTGGGGCAACGTGACCGACAACCATGCCATAAGTACCGCCAGAAAAGCGTCCATCGGTAATTAAGCCCACAGAGTCCCCTAAACCAGCACCAATAATTGCCGAAGTTGGAGCCAGCATTTCGCGCATTCCCGGCCCGCCTTTGGGACCTTCGTAGCGAATTACAATTACATCTCCAGCGACAATTTGCCCTGCCAAAATTGCCTTTAAGCAAGCTTCTTCCGAATCAAACACACGGGCGCGACCAGTAATAACAGGTTTTTTTACTCCAGTAATCTTGGCAACTGCCCCCTCAGTGGCTAAATTGCCCCGGAGAATGGCTAAATGACCTTGAGCGTACATGGGATAATCCCATGTCCGAATCACATCTTGGTCGGAACGAGGCGTTTCGGGAATATCTGCCAATACTTCAGCAACAGTTTGACCTGTAATCGTTAACGCATCTCCATGTAGTAAGTTATGCGCCAACAGCATTTTCATCACTTGAGGAATCCCCCCAGCTTGATGCAAGTCAGTAGCAACGTATTTTCCACTGGGTTTGAGGTCGCAAATTACAGGGACGCGGGCGCGGATAGTTTCAAAATCATCTAAAGATAACTCTACTCCGGCAGAATGAGCGATCGCCATCATATGCAGTACAGCATTTGTCGAACCACCCACCGCCATAATTACCGAAATCGCATTTTCAAAAGCTTTACGGGTGAGAATTTGTCGAGGCAATAGTTGCTGGCGGATAGCATCAACTAATACAAAAGCTGACTTTTCGGCGCTATTGGCTTTTTCCTCGTCTTCTGCTGCCATTGTGGAAGAATAAGGCAAACTCATGCCCATAGCTTCAATCGCACTTGACATGGTATTAGCCGTAAACATTCCCCCACAAGAACCCGCCCCAGGGCAAGCTTTGCGCTCAATTTCAAGTAATTCTCTTTCGTCAATTTTTCCAGCGCTGTACTGTCCCACAGCTTCAAAGGAACTAACCACAGTCAAATCGCGCCCGTCGTGATAACCGGGTTTAATTGTGCCACCATAAACAAAAATAGCTGGAATATTCATGCGGGCGATCGCAATCATCGCTCCGGGCATATTTTTGTCGCAACCGCCAATTGCCAGCACTCCGTCCATACTTTGTCCGGTGCAAGCAGTTTCAATCGAATCGGCGATCACTTCTCGCGATACAAGGGAATATTTCATCCCTTCAGTTCCCATAGAAATGCCATCGCTAATAGTTATTGTGCCGAACATTTGCGGCATCGCGGCAGCATTACGCAAGGCAGCCTCGGCTTTTAAAGCCAGCTTATTTATGCCCATATTGCAGGGTGTAATTGTGCTGTAGCCGTTGGCAAGCCCAACAATTGGTTTAGTAAAATCTCCGTCAGTAAAGCCGACAGCGCGTAACATGGCTCGATTAGGCGATCGCGCTGTACCTTGGGTTACAACTTGACTTTTGAGATTATCGGGCATTTTTATATCCTTTTTTCTATATCTCCATTTGGCTAGTGTATTACATTTGTCATTTGGTGTTGTTAGGTGCGATCGCAAGTTAACATCTACAAAAAACGAAGCCAGAAGACTTATAAACATTCCTCTGGCTTTTAGCTAAATTTTATCTAGCTGTTTATACTTTTTGTTTTTGTTTGGATCTTTTGCGCAAGAAGCCAGCACCCGCACTAAAAGCTAGTACGCCTAGCATCGTTGTAGGTTCGGGAACGGGTGTTAGCAAGAATGCGCGGGAGGTTTGAGTATCAGCAAAAAATGCCGTAGCCGCAATTTGTCCTGACTCGTTGATACCTCTAGCACTCGTTAGTACAAAGCCAGAGTTTTCAGTTATCAGCGTATTGAGGTCAAATAGATCGGTTCCATCGTATACGAAAGCGCGATCGTTCCCATCTACTAACTCCGAATCACCCACTACTAAGCCTGACTCGTTGATGCTGTAAGCAATACTAAAACTACCGCCAAGGGTTCCGAGATCGTCGCTGGCATCTATGGTACTGTTGGCATCGGTAAGAAAAGCGCGAGTTTCACCACTAGCTGTAGTGGAACTGCCAATAACTTGACCTAAATCGTTGATATCCGTAGCCGAGCTAAAATCACCGCCAAGGGTTCCTAAGTCATCGGTTGCCGAATTAATCACACTATTAGGGGCAGTACGAAAGGCATGAGTTTCACCGCTAGCCGTCTCTGAACTACCTACAACCTGTCCTGAATTATTGATACCGTTACCAGCGCTGGATGTACCTCCAAGAGTGCCTAAGTCAATAAATCCAGCAGCGTCATCATCAGGATTTACAAGTACAGCATGATAAATTGACGCGGTGGTAGAAGGATCGGTAACTAAGCCTCTGCCAGTTACTTGCCCCGAATCATTGATGGCGTTAGCATCACCAAGAAATAGAGTATTTACTCCTGTAGAGCCATTAGGTTGAGTTAGAAAGCCTGTTGTAAATCGACTAAAGGGAATGCCAGTGCCCACAACTTCACCAGAGTTATTGATGTCGTTGGGCGTACTTTCCCCATTGGCAAGACTAACTACAATATCTGTGGTTGGATTAATTGGACTATTAGGGGCAGTACGAAAAGACTCTCTAGCTCCTTCACTAAAAACAGAGATGCCAATAACTTGACCTAAATCGTTGATGCCTGTAGCAATAGTATCGCCGGACTCTCTGGCAATACCAAGATCGGTGACATTATAAAAAGTTGCGGCGGCGGCAGGGAAAGAAGTAGCTAGTCCGACTAAGGACATTGCTGTTAGTGCTAGGCTGAGTGAACCAATCCTGTATGCGTTCATGCTTGCTGTTTTGTTAGGTAAATGGTCTAGGTTTCAACAGCAACTCTAAATTGTCAAGAGCGCTGGGTAGAGCCGCCCGTCAATAGTGAGTAATTATGACTTGCACAAGCTTGGCAAAGTTTTATCGCTACTAAATCTACCTCATGAGGGTTTTATTCTTCTTCGCTAGATTAATTATTTATTTGTAAGTTTTTATATTTGCGTGCCAATAAAGAGAGGGCAACCCTTGCAGGTTGCCCTCTCTTTAAATCAACCAATTAATTAAACAATTACCTGAGCTAAACTCGGCGTAGAAGTCGGTTTACAGTCTGGGGCGTACACCTTGGTGACATAATCGGCAATCATGCGATCGGTGTTAAACAAAGGCGCATTAGTTTTAATAGAAACCTTCATCATTGCTACCCAACCGTGGGGAATGCCTTGGGCATCGCGATCGTAGTACAGAGGTACAATTTCTTCCTCTAGCAACTTGTACAAAGACTCTGAATCAATTCGATCTTGTACTTCTTGGTCGCTAGTATGAGCATCTTCGCCAATTGCCCAACCATTAGTTCCCTTACCATCGGCTCCCTGTTGGTAGCCTTCACACCACCAGCCGTCCAAAACGCTGCAATTAATGCCGCCGTTGAAACAAACTTTTTGTCCGCTAGTTCCCGAAGCTTCTAAAGGACGGCGGGGATTATTCAACCACACATCTACACCTTGCACCAATTTTTGACCAGTGTAGATGTCGTAGTCTTCAATCAAAGCTACTCGCTTTTGAATTGCTGAATGTCTGCACCATTCCATCAAGCGCTGAATAATTCGCTTACCTTCCTCATCGGCGGGGTGAGCTTTTCCGGCAAACACAATTTGGACTGGGCGATCGCTATTACCAAAAATTTTCAATGCCCTTTCCGCGTCGCGTAGAATCAAGTCGCCGCGCTTGTAAGGACTAAAACGCCTTTCGCCGCGCTTGTAAGGACTAAAACGCCTTGCAAAGCCAATTGTAAGTACATCGGGGTCTAGGAGCGTTGTAGCGGCAGAAATGCGATCGCTACTTTCTCCTCTTTGCTCCCGTGCTTTGGTGACTTTGTAGCGTGTATGGGCAATTAACCGCTCTTTTAATACTTGATGTCGCCACCACAATTCGCCATCGGGAATTTGGTCAACCGCTTCCCACATTTTGGGATCGATAGCGCGATTTTTCCAATCTGCGCCCAAATACTGAGCGTACAAATCAGACAACAATGGAGCCGTCCAAGTTGGAGCATGAACGCCATTAGTAATATGGCCAATGGGGACTTTATTTTCTGGACGTTCGGGATACATTACCGTCCACATTTTCCGGGAAACTTCGCCGTGCAACTGACTTACGCCATTCGCCGCGCGACACATCCGCAATGCCAACACTGTCATACCAAAGGGTTCCCAAGGATCGCCTAATCTTCTCGCACCCAATGCTAAAAATTGTTCGCGGGACATTCCCAAACTAGACCAATAGTGAGCAAAGTAGGAATCCATCAAATCCGGCGAAAATACATCATGTCCGGCGGGTACGGGGGTATGAGTTGTAAAAACGCAAGTTTTGCGAACGTCAGCTTCTATGTCATAGAAAGATTTGCTTGTTTGCTCAATTTTTTGTCTGGCTACTTCCAATGTACAGAATGCCGCATGACCTTCGTTGAGGTGATGAATCGATGGCGTAATTCCTAACGCTTTAAGCGCTCGAACGCCGCCAATACCTAGTACCACTTCTTGAGCAATCCGGGTATCTTGGTTGCCACCGTAGAGGTGTCCCGTCAGCCAGCGATCGATCGGATCGTTGTCTTGTCTATCAGTATCTAACAAGTACAAACTTACTCTGCCAACTTGGACTCGCCAAATTTGGACTTTGACCACGCGCTGACGAATTTCTAATTCAATTGTTAACGCTTCACCGCGATCGTTTTTGATTAATTCTACAGGCATATGGAAGAAGGGATTATCAATATAAACTTCTTCTTGCCAACCATCACGATTTAAACGTTGGCGAAAGTAACCTTGGCGATAGAGTAAACCGACACCAATTAAGGGTACACCCAAATCAGACGCAGATTTGAGGTGATCTCCAGCGAGGATACCCAAGCCACCAGAGTAAACGGGTAAAGACTCGTGAATGCCAAATTCTGCACAAAAATAGGCAATGGGAGAATTTTTAGAAATTTGCGGCGCTACTTTACTTACCCAAGTATCTTGCTCTGCCATGTAAGCGTCAAACTGGGCAACTAATTCCTGTAGTTGCTTGATGTACAGGGGATCGCTGGCAACTTGAGTAAGACGCTCGTAAGAGGCGGATTCCAGTACCATTACTGGATTATGTCCGCAGCGCTCCCACTCTTGGGGATCGATGCTTTTAAATAAAGTGATGCGGTTGTCTGTCCAACACCACCAATAGTTATACGCTAAGTCGGCTAAACGTTTGAGGGGAAAAGGTAATTTCTCACTCAGCTTTTGGGCTGGGGTCATTACACTGCTATGAATCATAAATTAATGCTATCCGTGCTGGTTAACCGCTCTCAATTTCGGATCTACTCCTTCTTGCTCTGGCAAGCATTGCTGGAGTGTTTGCAAGGTAGCTTGTCCTAAAGTTGGAGTAATTAATAAGGTTATCTTATTTTGTTTAACTTGTCTAAGATCGCTGGCTTTAGCGACTAAATGAAGATAACTGTTTAAAATTGTTATACAAAGTACATTTGTCTTTGGTTGAAGTTAAAACTTACCACTAGACTGCTAGAAAGCCCCAATTTGTCAAAACTAATTCTGATTTTATTATTATGAAACCTGCCCTTACTAAAATTGGTACTCAAATGTCTACCCTGACTGGTGTTAGGGCAATTATGAAAGACATTGTGGAAACACTGCAAGCAAGTAACGGGCAAGAATTTATTAATTTGAGTGCGGGAAATCCGTTGATTTTGCCCCAGGTAGAGCAACTATGGCGCGATTGTACCGCCGAATTATTGGCTAGTTCCGAATATGGGGATGTAGTTTGTCGTTATGGTTCAAGTCAAGGTTACGGGGCTTTGATTGAGGCGATCGCTAATGACTTCAATCGCCGCTACAATCTCAACTTAAATAGTCGCAATATTTTAATTACTCCTGGTAGTCAATCACTGTACTTCTATGCTGCTAATGTTTTCGGTGGCTATGCTTCTAGCGGCGCTCTCAAGCAAATTGTCTTTCCCTTAAGCCCCGACTATACAGGCTACGGCGGTGTTAGCTTAACGTCCGAAGCTCTCAAAGCCTACAAACCACGCCTAGATATTGACGAGGCTAATCATCAATTTAAGTACCGCCCTGATTTTAGTCAGTTAGAAATTAACGATCGTACGGGTTGCGTCATTTTCTCCCGCCCTTGCAATCCTACGGGTAACGTAATGACTGATGAGGAAGTGAAAAAAATTGCCCACTTAGCCGCACCTTACGACGTACCTGTTTTTATTGATTCTGCTTACGGGCCGCCTTTCCCAGCGTTGAACTTTACCGAATTTACTCCTATATTTGGCGATAATATCGTGCATTGTATGAGTTTATCTAAGGCTGGATTGCCAGGAGAAAGAATCGGAATTGCGATCGCAGACGAGCAAGTTATTCAGGTGCTAGAGTCTTTCCAGACAAATATGTGCATTCATCCCTCTCGTTACGGACAAGCGATCGCCGCGCGGGCTATTGATTCAGGAGCGCTTGCAGATATTTCTACATCAATTATTCGTCCCTTTTATCAAAAGAAGTTTTCGGTTTTGGAAAGTACCTTAAACCAAGCAATGCCTAAAAATTTGCCTTGGTTTCTCCATCGCGGTGAAGGAGCAATTTTTGCTTGGCTGTGGCTGCAAGATTTGCCAATTACCGATTGGGAATTTTATCAGCAACTCAAGCAAGTTGGGGTAATTGTCGTTCCTGGGAGTACGTTTTTCCCTGGTTTACAAGAAGAATGGGCGCACAAGCATCAATGTCTGCGAATTAGTCTTACCGCCACCGATGCAGAGATCCAAACAGGAATGCAGCGTTTAGCCAGAGTTACTGAGCAAGTGTATCAAAAATTAAGTAGTGGTGTTAGTTGTCAGTTATGAGTAAAAAAAATATTGATGTCACCAAAACTCCTAACCTAAAACTCCCGAATGTCAAAGCCAAAACTTCCTACTTAAAACTCCCTGACGGTTGGCTGCAAATAGGTAAAATTGTTGCCGCCCAAGGCTTGCAAGGGGAATTAAGAGTTTATCCTGATTCGGACTTCCCCGAACGGTTTGTAATTCCAGGTACGCGGTGGTTGTTGCGCTCTCAAGATGAGGAACCGCAAAGCGTTGAGTTGCTCCACGGACGATATATTGAGGGAAAAGGTTTGTATGCGATCGCTCTATCTCAAATAACTACCCGCAATCAAGCGGAAGATTTGCGCGGCTGCTTGTTACTTGTCCCCCAAAGCGATCGCCCAACTTTAGGCGCAGATGAGTATCACGTCTTAGATCTGATTGGCTTGGAGGTATTCAATCAGCTAACTGGAGAAGTTGTCGGTAAGGTGGTAGATGTAATTGCCGCAGGTAATGATTTATTGGAAGTTAAACCTGTTACACCAGGTACTTCAACAAAAAATATGCTTATTCCTTTTGTCAAAGCGATCGCGCCTATAGTTGATTTAAAAGGTGGGCGAATTGAAATTACCCCCCCATCTGGCTTGTTAGAACTTAATTAGAAAATTTTTCCCCAATCTATCAATGGGCTATTTGTAAATAAAAACTAGAAATGATGCTGTAAAAAAGAATAGCATCATTTTTTTAGCGATTAAGCGATCGAATTCTTGATTAGATTACCACAAAGCTCTTACAGGGCGGTTGGTTGAATCAGGTTCACTTGTTGTGCTTTCAGTGGTTGTTGTAGGGGTTTCACTGTTGGCATCTGTTTCGGTGGAAGGTGTAGAAGTAGTAGATTCGGTGGTAGTTGTTGTACCTACTTGGCTTCCTGTAGCTTCTGAACCTGTTTGCGTTGTACTTGACTGGGCTACCGTGATGTTGGAAGCTACCGATTGAGCATCTACAGTGGCGGAAATCTGCATCCCTTCACGCAAATTTAGACGTTGTAAGTCTGCGCTAGAAACCCTCATTTGTCTAGTTACGCCGTCAGCCGTTGCTAGGGTTACTACTTGCCCTTCAATACTTCTAACAGTTCCAGTTACAGTATTGGTAGCATTAGTATCTGTTGAGCTTGGTACTGATTGTCCTTCTGTCTGTGTTGGAGTCGAAGTTGGCGCTGACTGCCCTTCCATCTGCGTTGGGGTTGGCGCAGGCTGCGTATTTGTTCTAGTTGGCGTTTGTGGCGTGTTTGGATCGATCTGATTTTTCATGCCGCCAGTGCTGCTTTCTGGAGTTGGTTGAGCGCTAACCGGATTGATTGATAATATTGATGCCAACATCAAAATCATCGTACCAGGCAATAGTTTTAGTTGTCTCATGCTTGTTAAATCCTCACTTCGGTATGACTTGTAAAAGCTGCATCTACTAACCACTTAACTTTGAATTAATCATAGCTGATAGAACTAGCTACCTCTAAGAAAGTAAGGTTTGTTACAAAATATTAAATCTACCCATTTGTATATTTCTCAAGTCTTTTTTGGACAATTTTTTTGAGCAGAAAATTAGAAATTTAGCTATATAGATATAGAATAATATAAGTGAAACTAAGAAAAGAAATTAAGTTAAAAAAGAGTTTAGACAGATAAACAAAGTGAGGCAAAACCTAAGTGAAATTTAGCTTATTATCTAGAAGCTGTGTAGTGTTATTAGGGACAGTAATCTTAGTAATAAATAGCCAGCATTTGCTTACAGCAGAACCAATTGAATCAACTATCAGCAACCCAAGTAATTTATTAATAGATCCATTACCTACAAGCAATACCCAAACGACAAATTTAGTTCTAAAGTTAGGCGATCGCCGAGTTTATTTGTATCGGGGGAATGAATTAGCAGCAAGTTACCCAGTAGCCATTGGTAAAACTGGTTGGGAAACCCCAGTGGGCAGCTATACAGTTATGGAAATGCAAAGAGATCCGACTTGGCAGCATCCCTGGACGGGTAAATTGGTTCCCCCTGGCGCGAAAAACCCTCTAGGCGCAAGATGGATTGGGTTTTGGACAGATGGCAAAAATTTTATTGGCTTTCATGGTACTCCTGAAGAACAATTGGTAGGGCAAGCAGTTTCTCATGGCTGCGTCAGAATGCGAAATCAAGATATTTTGGCTTTGTATGCTCAAGTAGATGTTGGTACGCCTGTAACAGTCAAACCTTGAGCAGGTAGGAGGTATGCTAATTAGAGCAATACTCGATATAACGATAACTATTTGCGTCTATTAGATCTAAAATGGCTGAGCAGACACTTGCAAAGGCGCTCAAAACGTGAGAAACGCATGAATCCACAACAACTGAACAATGCTTTTACTCTATTTTTAAGTTTGCTTGTAGAAGCAATGCCTTTCTTGCTTCTGGGGGTTTTGTTCTCTGGCTTGCTGCTGTTATTTATAGACGAACGTCAATTAGTGGCAAAGATGCCCAAAAATCCCTTACTGGGGGCAATAACGGGTAGTTTAATTGGTTTTTTGTTTCCGGTATGCGAATGCGGTAACGTACCTGTAGCTCGGCGATTGCTCTTGCAAGGAGTACCTGCACCCGTAGCGGTGGGATTTTTACTAGCTGCACCAACCATCAACCCGATTGTAATTTGGGCAACTTGGACGGCATTTCGAGATCAGCCAGAAATTGTCGTGCTGCGCGTGGTGTTTTCTTTAGTGATCGCCATTACTATCGGTTGGGTATTTAGCGCTCAAGCTGATTTGAGTGCAATTTTACAACCAGCGATCGCCAATAATTGGCAAAAACCTCAGCTATCGCCGCCAGTAAAAGAAGAATTGATTTCACCACTGCTGCAATCGGGGACTTATCTCTTAGCTGGGGCAGATCAACCAATTAGAATGGATGCGACGGTAATGCAGGCTCAATTAGCCGCTACTTCTGCTGCCAAACCTCTAGCTTATAAGTTGCGGTTACTTTTAGATAATACAGTGCAAGAATTGCGAGAACTAGGAGCAGTGCTAGTAATTGGTAGTGCGATCGCGGCGTTAATTCAAGTAACGGTTCCCCGCGAAGTAATTCTTAGTCTTGGCAATAGCCCAGTCACGTCCATCCTTGCCATGATGGCACTAGCGGCAGTAGTATCGATTTGCTCTACCGTAGACTCATTTTTTGCCCTTTCTTTTGCTTCGGTATTTACCAGTGGTTCTTTATTAGCCTTTTTGGTTTTTGGTCCGATGATTGACCTCAAAGGTGTGGGTTTAATGCTATCAATATTTAAGCCTAGGGCAGTTTTTTACTTATTTGCCTTAGCTGCCCAACTAACATTTTTATTTACATTATTGGTCAATTTATATGTTGTTTAGCTTTTCCTTTTGCCAATGACTGCAATCAAAAAACTACAAAACTATTTACTGCCGTGGCTAGATGTATTGGCGATCGCCTCTTGGGGTATTCTCATGCTGCGATACTGGCATACTGGCAAACTCAACTTACTTATTCACCGCAATTATTTTTGGTTAGTAATTGCTGGGGGAATTGGCTTATCGATTGTTAGTAGCTTAAAGGCACTAGAATTACTGCGAAAGCGCTCCAATATTCCCAATCCTCAGCATATTACCCTGTTCCCACCAGGCTTTAGTAGCGCTTTACTGCTATCAACGGCAATTTTGGGCTTAGTCATCACCCCCCGCGTCTTCGCCAGCCAAACTGCCCTCCAGCGCGGCGTAACCGATGTCTTGCAGTCAACACGAAGCCAACCCCAAGCTTTTCGCTCCTCTGTACGCTCCGAAGAACGCAGCCTAATAGACTGGGTACGAACTCTTAATGTTTATCCCGAACCTGATGCCTATTCTGGTCAAAAAGTCAAAGTGCAAGGCTTTGTCATTCATCCCGCCGAATTACCACCAGAATACTTATTGCTATCGCGCTTTGTAATTACTTGTTGTGCGGCGGATGCTTACCCGGTGGGATTACCAGTCAAACTGACTCAAAATCGGCAAGCTTATCCCCAAGATACTTGGTTAGAAGTGGAGGGAGAAATGATTACTCAAGATTTGCAAAACAAACGCCAATTGACCATTCAAGCAAGTTCGTTGAAACCAATTCAAGAGCCGCAAAATCCTTACGAATACTAAATTAATGAAATAGCCAGCTAGTAAAAGCGTATTTGCAGCCTTTTGTTACTGATAAAGATTGATGAGGATGAGTATAGTAAGAAGGGAATACCAAAACGCTACCTTTTTGCGGTTTGAATTTCAAATTTTGGCGATCGAAAAATGTCTCTCCCCCAACAAAATCATCATTAAGATAGCCGACAATACTTACATCTCTAGTTAAAACTCCTTGAGCAACTTCATCGCGGCGACTAGCTAATAGCAGCAAATTATCAACATGGCGCTTGTAGAACTGCTCTAGACGGTAGCGTAAAATTGAACAAGTCTCTATTTGAGAAAACTTGACTCTATAGTTTTGATAAAGTGTTTCTTGAATTAGATAAATTCGATTGAGTAATAGCTGGTTGGTTGATTGCAATAAAGAATTTTGTTCGCCCAAATATAGCAGTTCATTACTACGCACTTGAGCTTCTACCTTGGCAATTTCAATTCCCGCCGTCTGAAACTGACAGCAATCGGCAACTTGCATAATATGGTCGCATAGAGCAGTATCAAGTAATGGCTCAAATACTAAAATGTCTGCGCCCAAGTCAGTTACAGACCAAGCATCGGTAGAAATCATAAATTAAATAAATGTAGCTTCTACGAGTTATAGCATTCTTAAATTAGCTAAGCGAAAAATTTGTTATCCCACCCTCTATGGTGGGATAACATCTAGTGGCTATTAGTTAGAACCTGACCTATGGCTGCAAGGTGATGAATCAGAGCGATTGCCAGTGATCGCTCTAGCTTGTGCCAAATGTTTTTGGACTACAGGTAGAGTTTTCTTAGCAAAGGCTTGTACGTCTGGATCTTGACCGCGTTTTACTTGACGCTCAAACAGTTCTGCTTGCTCTGCATGGCTTTCAATTCCTGCCTCTGCCATGTACTTTCGGTCAAATTTTGCTCCTGAAAGCTGGGATAGTTCTTGTTTTAGTTCCTCATTGTCTTCACCTATGGTGGTGGGCAAAGTTACGCCTTTTTGTCGTGCCAAAGCCATAAGTTCATTGTTTGCGGTTGTATGTTCTACAACCATACGGCGTGCATACTCTTTAACAACGTTACTAGAAGCTCTCTGGCTAGCGATTTTGCCAAATTCTACTTCTGCCATTCCCCCTTGAGCCGCTTTAACCATAAACTCTCTATCAAACTGACTTAAACTAGATCGAGTGCCTGGGTTTGTAGGTGTAGTTGAGCCAGGAGTCGGTGATGGGGTAGTAGTAGGAATAGGAGTCGGCGATGGGGTAGTAGTAGGTGAGGGAGATTGAGCGATTGAGGCGTACTCTAAAGATGCTATTAGCCCTAGAGCTAATAGTGCGGTCATTACAAAGTTCCGTTTGCTCGTCATTGCTTTACCTGAAGAATCCGAGAATATTGTGCTAAATAACTGTATGGGTCACAGGGAGCGATCGCATTTGCTAACTATAAGTATGGTTTTTACAGAGGTAAAAACTAAAAACTTGTTAACCACATACCTTTACTCTATTAGCAATCTCCTAGTCATAAGAATCCTCTGTCTTTAGGTTAATTTAGATACAAAAATATAGTTTTGAGCTATTTTATCAATTACCCGCAGTGACTCTCCAATAAGCTTTATAGGTTAGTTTTGAGGTGATAAATGTTCCTAAGTAATAAGTCATTTTTTCAACCGTTAGATCGCGTAGCAACAGCTTTGATAGTTGTGTTGGGTCTACTAACGGTGCTGCTACTATTCCAAGGCGATGCGGTTGCACCGCGCGTCCGAGAGTTTAGCTGGCAAAATAAACGAGTTGGGGTAGAAGATACGGCTTTTTATCTCAACTTTAGTCGTCCAATGGATACCAAAAGTGTAGAAGAAAACATCCAAATCGATCCGCCCTTGCCTGGTAAAATTAGCTGGGCAGGGCGCAAGATGGCTTATACCTTACTTTCCCCACCTCCTTACGGTACTTCCTACCAAGTGCTGTTAAATGGGGCAAAAGATCGCTTCACCCGAACAGATACCAAGTCTATTCAACCATTTAAAGGCGTTTTTCAAAGTCGCGATCGCGCTTTTGTCTATCTGGGAGTGGAAGGGGAAGAACAAGGTAAGTTAATTCTCTACAATCTCACAGGACAGCAAAAAACTATCCTGACTCCCAAAGACTTAGTGGTGGGCGATTTTCAGCCCTACCCCACAAGCAACAAAATTCTCTTTTCTGCTACCGAGCGAGTTAGCGATCGCTCAAGCCTACCACTATCACAGTTATATACAGTCACAACGGGGCTTTCGCCCGATCCTGATTCTAAAAACAATCCTCCTTTAGGCAGGGTGGAGCTAATTTTAGATAGCAAAGATTACCAAAATTTAAAGTTTGAATTGTCCGCTGATGGCAAAACTATAGTGGTGCAGCGAGTAAATCGAAAAAATCCTGGCGAGTTTGGATTGTGGATATTGCGTAGTAACGACGACGATAAACTCCCCAAGGCGCAACTGTTCCAGAGCCAACCAGGAGGAGATTTTTTAATCACCCCCGATAGTAGCTCTGTTGCCGTTGCTCAAGGGCAAGGAGTCGCAATTTTGCCGCTACAAGCTCAAGCAACCAAACCTCTAGACTTTTTGCCTAAGTTTGGGATGGTATTAGATTTTGCCCCGGATGGGACTCAAGCGGTGATGGTACGGTTCAATTCTGACTACACGCGATCGCTATTTTTGGTCAATAACCAAGGCTTGCAAAAAGAGTTGCTCCGGACTACAGGTTCAATTAATAGCTGTCTGTTTCATCCAGTATTGTCCAATCTCTACTGTATGTTGACGCAGTTAATTGAGGGAGAAATATATCAAGAACAGCCTTATTTGGCAGCTATTGATATCAATTCTGGCAAGCAAACCCCTTTGATCGTGATGCCCGAACAAAGAGACGTACAAATTAGTTTGTCGCCGGATGGTTTGGCTTTATTGTTAGATCAAATTGTCACCACTCCAGCCCCTAATAGTCCGACTCAAAACAATGTTCCGCGTACCAGTGATGGGGAAGAAATCGCCACAAGTCGCCTATGGTTAGTGCCTCTATTTGCTCCCGCTTCGGTATCGACAACCCCCACTCAACTCCAACCAGAACAATTACCTTTACCGGGTTTTCATCCTCGTTGGCTACCGTGATTAATTCCTATTTTCTAGCTTTGAGCTTCAATTTCTGCGAAAGTTTGCATCAATAGCCGCTTTGCTTGCAATTGCCAACCCCATTTTTGCAGGCGATAAGCGGCGATGGCGCCGCCTATCGCCGCCACTAATCCCAAGGGTTCAGAAAAAGAAATACCTACCAATAATCCTAAGCCAGCAATGCCCCAAAAAGGCAAGGCTACCGTTTGGCGTTGTTCTTCTACTAGCTGCCGAATCCAATCAGATTGCATACTTGCTATTAATGACTCTTTTGCTTGTTTTTGCTCGGCGGCAGATACTGATAAACCAATTTTTCGGCGCAGTTTTTCAATTTTGCGGGCAGTGGTACTGTACTCAGTTAGCTCATCCTCTGCCATTAATAGCAGGCGATCTAGTTGCTCCATTGGACTAATTGCTCGTTACTTGGATATTTAGCATAGCAAAACGTGCGATCGCAACTATTATAAAAACAATTTTTTTAGCAGTACCTTTGTACTGACCAAATAAAAACTAAGTTTAAGTGAAATTACGGTTGACACTCAATTTAATTTGTTGTGTAGTTTTATTTAATCAAAAGTTAACTAACAAAGTATTTTAAAACCATGTAAATTGATGAAATACAACGATCTAATACTTGGTATCAAAGGATAGAAATAATCAATTGTTGGCGATCGCTATCTAAATGTAAATACTTGTAAATAGAACATCAAATAACAATGAATGAATCTGAAAGCTATAAAAATTGGGCATTAGAGGAATTAATGAATTATGTAGCAAAAATTCAGACTGATTCAACTTGTGACGCTTCACCAAATCAAGTTATACCCACAACTAAAGAGGAACATCATCAAAACCGAGCTTTAGAAGAATTAATGAATTATGTCAATTCTGTAGCAGAAATTCAGACTAATGTAGGGTATGACCATTCCTCAAATCAATTTATTCCCGTTCAAAACAAGTTGGTAGAAGTAGAAGTTACAGCAATATCTATAGAAAGTCCGCAACAAGCTAATTTTTGCATTATCTCTCCATTGCCGATTATAGATAATCAAGAAATTGCCCTTTTACCATCAAATCTAAACAACTTGATGGCTCAAATTCAAGACTTACACTTATCAAATGGCAAATTAGTCAAGCGAGTTACCTATTTAACCCAAGCAATAACAGAGTTTCACGAAGATCTAGAAACTTACAAAGGGCAATTTAATGAAGCAAAGTCAAGATTGGATAAGCAAAATCGAGAACTAGAAGCTAGTTACCAAGCGATTCAAGAGCAGCAAAGCTTAATTGAAAAACTAACTACAGAACTAGCCGTTAATAAACAACTGGTAGCTCAAATTCAGGCTGACTATAGCGAACAATTCGATCGACTAGCCGTAGAAAAAGATAATTGTCGAGATTTGCGTACTCGCCTAAATCGGGAGCAGCAACATAGTTTGCAACTCAAAGTTGCTTTAGAAAAATGCTTAGAAGTACCCACCCCTAGCTACCAATTATCTGATGACAATGCCGGATCAAAGGCAAACAACTTAGAGGATTTATCTAGCTTTACTGCTAAAACCCAACCAATTCAGCCGTGGACAACCCAAACAAGAGGGGCAAGCAATCAAGTAGATTTATCCTGGGAGCGTCAACATTCCCAAAGACAAAGTAATGCAGATATAGAGGAAACAGATCCTTTCCCATCGATAGCTATAGAAAAGGAAATTGATGTTTCTCCAGTATCATCAAGTGACTCTCCAATAGAAGATGCGATCGCCCCAACAGCTACCGACGAAGTGCAAGCCGTAGCCTCGCCGATAGAAACCCAAGCCCGTAACGCAAAATCACCTTCGCCGCTATTGTATCCTTCTCGTCCTCCCAAAGGGCGAAAATCTTTAGCCTCAATTGAACTACCCAGCTTTGTCTCCTAAAGCTTACACCTATAAAAGGAAACCTAGCAAAGCAGGCTTCAGCAGCGCGACAAGTACATTAACGGCAAGTTATTCCCTCTAAGTAGTTTTAACTACCTGACTCAATAGTTGAGCAATCTGCTGATTAATTGCGGCTACATCAAATCTTTGACTTGCCTGCAACTTTGCGTCTCTAGCCATGTTTGCGCTTTGTTCGGGTTGCTCCTTGCAAGCATTAATAACTGAAGCCAACTCTATTGCATCGCCCGGTGCGACTAGCCAACCTGTTTTACCAGGATCTACTAATTCTTTAGCGCCCCCAGCTTGAGTCGCAACTACAGGCGTACCGCACAACATCGCTTCGACAATTACCCGCCCAAAAGGTTCGGCAACGGTTGATGTGTGAGTAACCAAGTCGCAGGCAGTCATTAGAGATCGCACATCATCGCGAAAGCCTAAAAACTTAACTCGATGTTTCAAGTTTAAGTCGGCAACTTGGGCTTGTAGTTGTTGCACGTAGTCTTGTTCGCCAAATAAGGCATCGCCAATCAAAAGCGCTACAACATCTTCTGGGCAATGGGTTAGGGCTTCAATCAATATATGCTGACCTTTCCAGGGCGATAAACGGCTAAAATGTCCAACAACAAATTTGTCTTCTATTCCTAGCTGCTGTTTGATTGTGGAAGTAGCAGGTAATTGATACGACGCTAGATCGAAGCCATTATAAACAAACTCGACAATATCTTTTTGCCCCCCGGCGGCGATAAAAGCAGCTTGACTTGCCTGAGAATTGGCAATAACCAAAGCCGCACGGTTAGCTAGAGTCACGGCAATACGGCGATTGGTGGCACTAAAGTGATCTAAAGACAAAATATCGTGCAGATGGTATACCAAGGGACGACGACTAAGAAAACTAGCGATCGCACCTACTACTAGAGCTTTTTGGGTATTAGCATAAATTAAATCGTAATTGCGGCTCAGAGTAGCTACGCGATTAATTAAAGGTAGTAGTTGACCTAAACTTCCCACCCCGCGCGCTAAACCGCTTTCTTTGCGTACTTCTATAGATTGAGTTGCCAGCACCTGGACAGGAATTTGCTGTTGTTCTAGCAACTGCTTAAACGTACCATCTGCAAACAAGCCAACCAAACAACTATCGCGGTAGGGCTTGGCAATATCTACCAAACAAAGTTCGGCACCCCCCGGCTTACCACTTTGATCTAAAAATAGAATTTTTGTCACTTGGCTGCACCTAAAAATTGGCGAGCTATCGGTTGAGGAGTATAACTAAGGGTTAATGCAACTAAAGTGCGGAGATTAAACTTTTGCTTGGCGATCGCCGCTCGCAAATAAGGTCTAGCTTCTGCTACTTGCCCCGCCCGTAATAAACCGATGGCTAAAGTTGTATTTGCATGAGCTAATTCTTGCTCAAAGTAAGGTCTAAATTCCTGGAGAACAGGGTCTTCAATAAAGGTTTTACAGCAAAAAATCGCTGCTTTACCTTTACGAATTTTAGCTTGAACGTTTTTACTACCGCTAATTACATTTTCTGATTGTTCGTGTACGCGGTAAAATGCTAGTTTTTCTGGACAATAGTAGGCGGCTTTGCCCGAACTACAAGCCAAGTAAGTCATATAAAAGTCGTAAAAAACCCCCGCATCAGCACCAGCGTTGGCAAGTTTATTCCAATCTACTGCGTCTCTACGAATCACATTTGCTAAAGAGCTAAATATAGCTTTATCTACCAAAGCAAGTTTGTAGTAGGGCTGATATATTCCTGCTTCTAACCCTGCTCTTTTTTCGCGCTGGGCATGTTCTCCCGTCAGCTTTTCGTTAATGCTACTATCGCTATTAATTACATAATAATCGCAAAAAGCCACTACTACTTCTGGGTTGTTTTCCAAAAGCGGCACAAGTTTTTCTAAAAAGTCTTTTTGCCAAACATCATCATCATTAATACTAGCAACATACTTGCCTTTTGCTAGTGCGAAAGCAGAAGTAAGGTTTGGACCCATACCTAGGTTTTTTTCATTAATTCTTAGGTGCAACCGTGAATCTTGAAAAGCGTCAACAAGTACTTTTGGGCTTTCTACACTACAGTCATCGGCAACGATAACTTCAATATTTTTATAGGTCTGCTGTACGACACTAGAAATCGCTTCTTTTAAGTAGGCTTGGCGATTGTAGGTTGAGATCACAACACTTACTAAAGGTTCTTGCTCGTCAACTAAAGCCATAGTCTATAATCCTTCTAATTTGCAAGTAACATTCACTGGAAATGCTTAAGTATTTTATCCAATTTTTCCCCAAAAATTCTTGATATTTTCATGAAGCCAGTTAAGTTACTCTATTTTCAGATAGAAATTCTAGGCAAATCCTGTATTTATTTTTGATTATGGCGATCGCCTCCTACAATTGGTTGTAGCTGTCTACTCATTAGCGATTTTTGTTGCTGTCGCAGCGATCGCAATAATTTAGCCGATTTATTATAAATATTTTTGCTCACCTTACTTTTGACAAAAACCAGTAGGCTTAGGTGAAGAATTTTTTTGGTGTATTGCATTTGAGGACAATATTTAATAGCCCGATCACGAAACTTCCTTGCTTGTCGGTAGTTTTTGTTTTCTAGATATTTCCAAGCTATGTAAGAATTCATTTGTCCGTAAGCTTTTGCTTTTATAGGTAGCAACTCGGTAGGAGCAGAATCAAACATTTTTTCAATTAATCGATCGAAATCTGGGAGCATTTCTTCAGCTTTTTTTGAAGAATTTTTTGGATGCTGTCTATAGTAGACTAGCGACTCTCTTATCAACCCAAAATCGTATTCCGCAGCAATCCGCGCCCACATTTCCCAGTCTTCGCCAAAACGCAAAGTAGAATCAAATAAACCTGCGGTGTCAAAGCAAGCTCGACGCACCATTGGAATACTACCACAGGGGATTAAACCAATTTCCATTATTTCTTTTCTGATATTTCCTTGCTTAAAATTGAGCTTGACTTCCGACAGAAAATTACTATGCTCGTCAGTCAAAATCATCCACGTAGATACCAATCCTACCGTAGGATTATTGTCCAAAAATTGTACTTGTTTTTCTAACTTTGTCGGCTGCCACAAATCATCCGCGTCTAAAAATGCGATGTATTCGCCTTTAGCTTTACCGATTGCTGTATTTCTAGCAATTGAGACACCTTGATTTGACTGGGAGATAAGTTGGACGCGCTCGTCCTCTATGCACTTAGCCCAAGATACTATACGATCGGAGCTACCATCATTTACAATTAATACTTCAAAATCAGTAAAAGTCTGCTGCAAGACTGATTCTAAAGTTTCTGGTAAATAAGTCATTGCATTGTATGCAGGAATAATCACAGATACTTTTGGCATAACATTACTCTTGTTTTTGAACATTTTAAAATTGAATTTTTACCTTAACTACTTAATTAACGCCAGCTATTTATACTTAAGCTTGATAAAAAGTAAAGCCTTTATGATAGTTGACGTGTAGCTCAAAGGGATTTTTACTTGAGTAGATTTTGCTGAATTAGTTAGTGTGGCTATTAGTGCTTAAGTGCGGTTTTTACAATTACATTCTTGTTGTTTTCTAGAATCAGTCTTTTTTTGTTTTGTTCCTTTATTGAACCTGGAAAAAATGGCGACAAGTTGGCAGTAATAACTTTAGACAAAAGGGATATTTTGAACCGACCCAATCTTAATAACGAATCTTTCGTTAAATAATTTACGAGCATTTTTGCGGCTTTTAATCCTCTTTTTCGTTTCATAGGATCTTGCAACGCTTTAGCTATCAAAAAATTGTAGAGGTATCCCAATGATTGGCTTTTGAGGTGCTGCAAAGATTCTGGAGCTTGATTATATGCTCGTTCAATAACTTGTAAGGATGCTACCTCCATTTTAGAAATATTGGTAGACATTGAGGACGAAGATATTCTATATAAAACTTGAGGGCGAGGAACAACAACAAACTCATATTGAGCAGCTAGTCGCAGCCACATATCCCAATCTTCTGCTGCCTTCAAAAATTCATCAAAGCCACCGACTTTATTTAGAGCTTGAGTACGAATTAAATTATTAGAACCACAAGATAGTATGTTACCGAGCAAAAGTCTCTCATAAATATTGCCACTACAAGAAACGTAGGAGTCTGGTCCTAAAATTTGCCCGTATTCATCAATATGGTCAGTCCAACTATAAGCAACCGCAGCTTGTGGGTTTTGTTGCAAAGCTTTTAATTGTGACTCTAATTTGTCAGTAGTCCAAAGATCGTCAGCATCTAAAAAAGCAATAAATTCGCCACAACTACAAGCAAAACCACGGTTACGACTTGCAGATAAACCAGCATTTGGGTAAGAAAATACTTTGATTCTCTGTTCTTGAATACTAGCAATAACTGCTAAAGTGTCGTCTTGAGAACCATCGTTGATGACAATTAATTCAAAGTTTTCATAAGTTTGATGCAAGACAGATTCGATAGTTTCTTTAATTGTTTTTGCACCATTATAAACTGGGATAACTACAGAGATAACTGGTGTGACATTAGTCATAACACCTCCTGAATTACTTTTCTAGCTGTTTGTCCGGCTACAGACCAATTCAAGCGACTTTGATATTCATTAAATGAAGAATATGCTAATTTCTTGTAATCGCTATAGTTATTCATCAGTGTTGCAATATAGTCACAGTATTCAGAGATACTTGCAGTTAATGCAAATGTTTTGCCATTTAGATCGTCTTTGATTAAAGTTGGAATGCCGCCTACTTGGGTGCTAATACAAGGTAGCCCAAAAGAATTAGCTTCACAAAAAACGTGTGGCGAAAAATCTGCTTTTGAAGGCAAAACTAAAAAATGAGATTCAGTAAATAGCTTAGTAAGCTTGTTCAAGCCTTCCGGCGTATGTTTTGGAATAAAACCCAACGTTTTTACGTAATTTGGCAAAGGATTTTCTGTTGTTGGTTCGCAACCCACTACCGATAATTCAGTTTTTATTCCTTTAGAGTTCAACTCCTCAGCTACTTGTAAGGCAATATCTCCACCTTTTCTAATCCACTCCACACCAATAAATAGTAATTTGCAGCATTCGTCATTCTTTGCTTCTACTATATTTTGGATGTCTTGGCGATCACGATTGGTTTCTAAATTGGCCCCCCAGGGAATCACCCTAACTTTGGCTGGATCGATACCATAAGTCTCAATAGTGTTTTGAGCCGCCCAATCTGATAAAAAAATTAGTAATTTGCATTTTTCTAGTGCAAGTTTCTCCATTGCGTACAGATGATTGAGAGTTTCCTCTGTCAAATTACTCAACCATGGGTAAAAGTTGACAGACGCAGATAAGGGTGCATCTGTCCATAAAACAATCGGTTGTTCGCATTCAAGGTAAGCAATAGGAATACTATTTTCTGGACACAGCACTACATCGGACTTAGATTTGGCTAGTTTCGGCAGAATTTGAGCGCTGTATTTTTCTAGTACCGATGGCTCCAAAAAATAAAAGTAATCTTTCTTGAATAGTTTTTGATTCAGATGCCACTTAAACTTGTGGTTGAATGACGGTTTAATTTCCTCTAAAGAACCAACGTAGTGTAGGGGTGTAGATTGAGATTCTAAGCTTTTAGCCAAATAAGAGCCTGCGCCACAGAGTCCTATTTTGTTTCTTGGCCACTTTGTGGCATCTAAAACATCGTAGCTAGTTAGATAGGCTATCTGCATGAATACATAGTGTCCTTACCTAGCGATTGTTAATTATTACCACTTTCTGTGAACTTACTTTAACTATAGTAGTGTGTAATGGGTTAGTCTACTTTGACAATAAGTTCGATATTGTTGACAACTTATATAAAAAAAAGTGGATTAAAATGTACAAAAGTAGGTTTTTTGGTTGTCAATCAGTCTAAAGTAGTAAATGCTCGGTGACTCAAAACGAGTTTTGATCGCTGATGAGTACGACCTTTGAGCGTTGAAATTGCTAAAAAAATGAGATAAAAGGTATTTCTATCTCAGCAGTTCAAATCAAACTATAGTTAGTTTTCAGCTTTTTTGACCCAACTCATTTTGCATATTGTGATAGTGCCATAACTTTCCGCGCTGAAGCAGCAATTCTTGATAAGCGCCTTGTTCGACAATTTTGCCTTGTTCGAGAACCACAACTTTATCTGCTTTGGCGATAGTTGATAAACGGTGAGCGATCGCAATTACAGTTCGTCCTACTGTTAGTTTTTCCAAAGATTCTTGAATTAATCGCTCTGATACAGAGTCGAGAGCGCTAGTTGCTTCGTCAAGAATGAGAATTTCTGGATTGCGAAGCAAAGCGCGGGCGATCGCAATTCTCTGGCGTTGACCCCCAGATAGCCGCACTCCCCGATCTCCCAAAATCGTATCAAAGCCTTCAGGCATCTCCAATATAAATCCTAGAGCGTTTGCAAGTTGTGCTGCTTGTTCTACCTCAGCTTGAGTTATAGATTCTATGCCATAAGCAATGTTGTTATATACGGAGTTATTAAAAATGAAGGTATCTTGACTAACAACCGCCATCCGGCGACGGACTGTATTGATATCCAACTCTCGTAAATCAATGCCGTCATAAGACACTTGACCCTGCAAGGGGTCGTAGAAGCGGGGAATCAAATCGGCTAAGGTGGTTTTACCCGCACCCGAAGAACCAACTAAAGCTGTTGTCTGTCCTTTTTTAATTGTTAAAGTGACATTATTCAGCACTAAGGTATTAGGTTCGTAGCCGAAGTCTACCGATCTAAATTCAATCGCCTGCTTTAAACCAGTAAATTCTTGCGTACCGTTAATTAAATATTTTTTATCCTCAGTTTTTAGGAGGCGCATGACGTTATCAATCGAGCCGCCAAAACTGCTTAACAAAGCTCGGTTGCCATTTATTTCATGAATAGATGGGACAAGGCGAAATAATGTAAACAAAAATGTTAGTAACGAAGCGACTTCTAAAGTTCCATTAGCAACAAATATCGTAATTGCTAAAATAATCATGCTCACAAGAACCGTTGTAGCCGCTCCTTCAGCAAAGGGTCTAACAATTGCCAAGCCTAAGGTTGCTTTGATTGAACTTTGAACCACATCATTACTAGCTTTGTAGTAGCGCTTGCGTTCAAAGTCTTGGCTAGCTGAAGCTTGAATAGTACGAATGCCATTAATTAGTTCAATAGCTCTTGAGGTAAACTTACCGTTAGCTTTAGAAACTACAAAACTAGCCTCTCTAACTTGCTTATTCAGCGCCGACAACCCTACTGCCAATAGAGTAAATAAAGCAAGGGCGATAATTGATAGTTGCCAAGACAGTTGGAAAATTATAATTCCATATACTAACAGTGTTAATACTTTAGTAAAAATAAAGGAACTCAAACCAAAAGCTTGTTGCAGCCTCGAAATTTCCCGGGTAATCGTGTTAATTAGTTCGCCAGAATTACTGGTAGAGAAGTAACTTAAGCTTAAGGATTGAAGTTGTTCAAAAATTCTTTTTCTCAGCCTATCTACCAAATTTAGCTGAGTCATTTCTGTATAAACTTGACTCAAGTAATTAAAAATTGCTCGAATCCAAGTAGCAGCGAGTATCAATGCCGATACTCGATAAAGCCGCTCGATGGGTGGTTTATCTATTCCTAAAACTGAAAGATCGAACCATTTAATGCCAGTCTGAATTGGTGGTAAATCTGGGTTAACTAAGCCTTGCAGAAAAGCTAGCAAAAATCCTAATCCAAAACCCTCAAAAGCTGCGGCACCGATGGCAAAAACTACAGCTAAAACTGCAATTCCAGGAAAATACTTAAACTCTCTTAAAATTAAGTAATTGTCTTTCCAGAAGGTAGTAGCTTTAAGGGAAGTGCGGACAGGAGCAGGAAGATTAAAACCCATAAGTATCTACTGGTAGTAATAATATATTAGTTGATGCCACTAGAAAAAATTTTGGACATAGTTTGGAGAAGAATTCTCAAGTCTTTACCCAGCGACCAACTTTTGAGATAAGCCAAATGAACTGCACTAACACGTTCTATTGCAAGCTGTGCTTTTATTTCGGGTATTCCTGTAATGCCTGGGAGGTGGGCAAGCTGCTTTGGCTGTAAGTCAGTCACTTCTGTTAATGTCCATGGACGCGCTCCTACTAAGCTCATTTCACCACGCAGAATATTAAACAGTTGCGGTAGATTTTGCCAAACTTCTAAATCCACTGGTGATAAAGAATTAAACTTCAGTAACTCGAATAGTTGCCCTCGCTGACCTACACGCCATTGCCGCACAAATACTGGAGATTGAGGTGATTTTATCCATTGCCAGACAATCAGTCCCAAAATTATCGGACTTAGGATGGCAAGCAAGCTAGCGGCTGCCAAAAAATCGCAAATCTGTTTCAACCGCCAGTGAAAAGAGTTTAAGTAAGGCAGTTTATAGGCTGCACCAGAGCGTAAAAATATTGTTTTTTTTGCTTGCTTACACGCGACAGCCCATATTTGTAAATTTGTTACTCCTACGGCTGGATCTATTTGAACTATTTTTATTGGTGACTTTTGCAAGCATTGCTGCAACCATTCCTTGTCTTTATCTATCACCTGGTGTGGTTGTTGCAGTGCCTTAACTATCAGTTGCTTTTGTCGCCACTTCACAGTCCAGCCAATTAGTTTAGGTTCTGGTTGTTGAGTATTGACTAGAGAGTAAGTGGGTAAGTTGGAAATTTTAGAAATTAACATTGTATGGCGATCGCATTTTTTATGCTTGCTACAAAGGAATTATGCTAGTTGCCTAATCAAACATCAGTTTTAGCTTTTTCAGGCTGGAAGTTTTTTCAACTTCCCAGAATATCTAAAAAATCAGCTTCTTACTCCAATTCAATGTGCAATTTTTTTCTTTTTTAATAACCTTTGTATTTTAAACCTAAGTTTATCTCATAACCCAATTTTTGACTAGCTAAGATTACTGAGACTGATGTTTTTTGTTGACTCTTTAGATACCTTTTCTTAATATTATCAAGGTGATTTTGTTTCTGAACCTATCTTAGGATGGGAAGTATTATTTTTTACAGTCTTTATCAATAAGCTTTAACCCTTTACATAGTTAAAGCTTACTATGCTTATAAAAGTAAGCTTTAACCATTTATGTTTTTACAGTTTTACTTAGTGTCTGCTATTTTGCTGGTAACAAAATGCTCCTAGTAAGCTGTATTTTTATTCCCAGCTTTGCTGTAAAACCACTCCTCCCTCTTTCGTCGAACTTACATAACTTGTGTGTCCATTGGCATGATTTGCTACCACGCCGATCGTATTTAACTTACTGAGCATGGCTGTCGCTTGAGTAAGTTCGGTGCGCGTTACTTTGCCCATCCGCGACACTAACAGTACACCGCTACAAAATGATGCTGCCAAGATAGCATCAACCATCCCTAAAACTGGCGGAGCATCTACAAGGATCAAATCGTAAGTATCCTCAAATTTTGCCATCAATTCCCGCATTCTTTGAGAACTTAACAGACTTGCTGAATCTGTGGGTATCGGTCCCGCCGTTAAGATATCAATATAAGCTCCTGAGGATTGAATACCTGTATGGTTTGGCACGTTAGCATCGCTTTCTAACAACGTTGAAAGCCCTTGTTCGTTTGGTAGATTCAGCATTTGATGCAAATTGGGATGACGCAAATCTGCATCTATTAATAGTACTCGTTGATGTAAACGAGCTGCGCTCAGGGCAAGTCCCAAGGCTAGGGTAGACTTGCCTTCGCCAGCGAGGGCTGAAGTGACCATAATCGATCTTAAAGATGATTCGGTTGTATTGAGCAACTGGATATTTTTGTAAATCAAATCCAGTGATTCCCAAGATGGAGGCCAGTTACTAACTTGCACTGTCCAAGGTGCTAAAACTGTTGGCTTCCCAAAAGGTAAACTAACAATTGGTTCGCTGGCTTTATTTTGCGGTAATTCTGGTGTCATGCCCAATAAAGGTATAGACACTTGCTTTTCTAATTCGTCGGAAGTGTGTACCGCATCATCTACTACTTCACGTAAGAATGCCGCTACACCGCCTAGCATTAGTCCTGCAACCAAACCTAGCAATAAGTTCTGTTTAACATTTGGACCTATTTGTACGCCTAGCAAGGGCTGCTCTAAAGCTTGCCATTCAAACCCGCCTCTAGCAATTTCTAGACTCAATTCTTGCTGCGCTCTCAATAGTTGCTGCAACTTTTCTCGGTTGATTTGGACTAAAGGAATAAGACGATTGTACTCTGCTATTTGAGCCGGAAAACGAGCGAATTGATTGCGTAAATTCTGCTCAGTTTCTGCCAAACTGACATCTTGAGCTTGCAACGCACTCAGCAGAGTTTGAACTCCTGCCAATTGCTCTGTCAAGTTGATATCTAGCCCAGTTTTTTGCCCTTGAGATAGCAAGCTAGAACTTTCCGCACTTGGTATAGCCGCATTTCCTACAACTCGCCCTTGCTCTGATTGCAACAGTGCTTGCTGGCTTCGGCGAAGTTCCAGTAATTTTTGCACGCCCGGATCTTCATCCGTGAAGGTTCCTCGTCTAGCGGCTAAAAGCAAATCTGTTCTTTGTAATTCGTTGAGCAGCGTTTGATAGCGTGTAGATTGGCTTAAACGCGAGGAGGCTAAAGCAGTTTGCGGGCTGCTACCAACTTGCTGTTGTAATACCTTATAGCGTGCTTCTGTATCTTGAAACTGAGCGCGGATAGCCTGTCGTTGCTGAACTACAGTATTTAGAGAATTATTGATAGTAGCAGCTTGGAGTTCGGGATCGATTAAATTTTGACTTGCTCGAAAGTTTCTCAACTTATTTTCTGAGTCCTCAACTTGTCTGCGGACTCCAGGAATTTGCTCGTTGATGAATTGCAACCCTTTTTTTAACCGTTCCTCTTGCTGTTCTCGGTTGTAGGCTTGATAAACTTGGTATATGGCTTGTAAAACTTTTTGAGTTTTTACTGGATCGTTGGCAATGTAGTTTGCTTGAACAATTTTGGTATACTTGGCATCGCTGTCTTCTTCTACAACTGGGGCTAGAAGTAAAAACTTTTTGACTTCTTTGATAGTGATGTTTGGATACTCAGGCTTGAGTAAATCTACAGCCCTTTGAATTAATAAGGTGCTGCGCATTACGTTAATTTGAGTCGCGTAATCTATTTCAATATTTGTATCGGCAAATTCTTGTTCTGCTTGAGGTTGAACGTCTTTTCTACCTTTATAGTTAGCTTCTATCAAGATTTGCATGGTACTTTCATAAGTTGGTTCTGCCGTCAAACTTACAACAGTAGCTATAGATAAGACTCCCGCCAATACACCTAATAACCAATAGCGGCGGCGACTTAAGACGGCGAACAGTTGTCCATAGCCTGGATCGTTTTCTACTCCTATGTTGTTACTTTCAATTACTTTCGCCATAACTAATTTACTCCAGAATTAATACTTTACTATCTTGATAGCTAAGCTACGTTACAAACGTCGGCAATTAATCGATCTACCTGGCTAAAGAAAGCTTGCTCAGAAAAATTAGAAATCGCCCAGTTCCGAATGTCTTGATAATTCCAGGTGGTTTCTTTGGCTTTCAAAAGTGCGCTTTGAATCGCGTCAGGTGTCTGTTTGGGAAAAAATACTCCTGTTTTCCCTGAGATCTGGGTGTCTAGCACCCCTCCAGCACCATAGGCAATTACTGGAGTGCCACTAGCATTTGCTTCTATTGGTACTAATCCGTAATCTTCCAACGCTGCCACAATTACCGAGCGGGCTTTTGCCATTAAATCTGTGCGATCGCTATCAGTTACATGACCCAAAAATTGAATGTTGCTTAAAGCTTTAGCTTGTAAGCGCGATCGCTCTGGACCATTGCCAATAATTAGTAATGGCCATCCCAGCCAATTAAATGCCTCTATGATTAGGTCTATCCGTTTGTAACTGATTAATCTAGCTGATACTAGGTAGTAATCTTCTTTTGTATCGGAAAATACAAAATTAGTAGTATTAATTGGGTAATTAATGACTGCTGCTTGTTTACCATAATTTTTCCGAATTCTTCCTGCTACGGTACTTGAATTTGCAATGTAAAAATCTGGCCCTTGGGCATACTCTAAGTCTACTTTTCTCATTGCTTCAAAAATAGTTTCTATGACTGGATAAAAATATCGGTAATCTCCGTATTCTCGTAGATAGGTTTTTGTATCCCATAGAAACCTAGTTACATTGTGACAAAAACAAATATGCTTAGCTTTGGGATTTTTGCGGACTGCTTTGGCAAAACTGGTTGTACTGCTAATAATTAAGTCGTAATCTTGCAAATCTAGGGTACGAAAAGCTGGGAAATATAGTGGCGCTAACAGCCTAAAATACTTGGCTGCGGATGGCACTTTTTGTAAAAAAGTTGTTTGGACTGAACGTCCTTCTAAGTCAATACTATTTTCGGGATCGTAAATTGATGTAAAAATGTCTGCATCGGGATAATGCTTACAAAGTAGTTCAAAAACTCGCTCTGCACCCCCCGGCTGTGTTAGGTAATCGTGGACTAGAGCAATTTTCATATATCTACTAAATCTAAGTATTATTGCTGGCTTAAGAAAGTTGATGCCGATCGTATTTGTCTAGGCAGCTACTTAAGTATGCTTTGTGACCTCGATCTTTACTGCCACTGGTTGTTTACATACACATCTACAATACTTAGAAATAAAATGCTAACTTGTTTAGCAAAATAATACCTGTACCTAGAGAGAAGTAACAATTATACCTGTAAATGTCTGCTATGAAACCAAAGCTTGACATTCGGATACTTGGCGCGACGGTGTATATTTTCCTACTTGTTCAGTTATAAGTAAAATTCACCATTAAATTTACATTTTACTGTAAAGAGTTTGTAATGCTACTGTAAAATTATAGATTTTATTTAGATTCTAGCAAGCTATTTTAAGTTAAGCAGAAAAAAAATAGCGATCGCCAAGATAAAATTAGTCCGCGCCCCGATCGACACACTAAGCAACAGCGTTTGTGCTATCCTTGACAATCTCTTGCAGATTTTGGCATAAGGGTATGTCTTCCAGCACAATTCAAAGCGTTTATACAGATGGAGCTTGCACGGGTAATCCTGGACCTGGCGGTTGGGGTGTAGTTGTCTATTATACGGATAATTCAGTTCATGAGTTTGGCGGTAACGAAAAGCAAACGACCAACAATCGAATGGAGATGCAAGCTGCGATCGCAGCGCTAAATTTTTTGACTGCAACCCCACCCAAAGAGCCGATAACCCTTTATACCGATAGCGAATACTTAATTAAAGGTGTAACTCAGTGGGTAAAAAATTGGAAGAAAAAAGGCTGGAAAACCGCCCAAGGCAAGCCCGTATTGAATCAAGACTTGTGGGAAAACCTAGACCACCTGAATAATAAATTTGTTTTGTGGCAGCACGTCCGGGGTCATGCGGGAAATGAGGGGAACGAACGCTGCGATGCGATCGCTCGTGCTTTTGCTAATGGAAAAACCTTATCGTTGCAACAAGGAAAGCCGAACCCACCACAGATAGATCGATCTTTAACAGAATTAGCAATGGAATTGGACGACAATACCATAACCGACCAAACCATCCAACCTAGCCTGCTGGCTGCAAAAACGATAAATATGGATTCACCCGCCCCGCCAAGTACCCATACCGATGAATTACCCCGTGAAGTTAAAGTTGGGCAATTGCGCCACTTGATCGATACACTGCGAATTGCCGAAGAAATTGCAACTAAAGGCTACCTAATTACAAGTTCGGAACTCGCCGACTTGATGGATGTCCACGCCAGCGCCGTAACAAGTCGCGGAGACGAGTGGCGCTGGCGCAACTGGATTGTGTCTAGAGTAAGACGAGAAGGCAATCAAATTCTGTGGGAATTAGAACGAGGAGACGATGTTAACTCGGCGACTGGACATAACTTCGACCCCGCCACTGAGTAGGAGTACGATTAGCAGACAAGAAAATTCTTAGCACCGCGAGAGGATCGGCTAAAGGAGAAAGCCAAAACAACCAGCTACCTTTTGCCGTGGAGAAGTCGTAAGTAGGTGCGATCGCCAGCAATAACGCCCAGCGAATCGCTAAAAGAAAAGAATTTAAGCCCAATAACAGTAGAGGCAGAAGTGCAAGGGCGTGCGGCACAAAGCAAAAGTAAAGGACAATAAACAAAGGCAATCCTTGGACCGATAGCAACAGCCATAAGTCGCCCCATACTTGACTCATTGACGATGCATCTTTAAGATCGAGCGATCGCCCCCACTCATTCCAGGTTTCTAAGGCTCCTTCATACATCCTTACCTTAAGAACTTTAGAACCATCTAAAAAGCCAACTTTGAATCCTTTCGCGGCGATATGCCGCGCTAAGCTGACATCATCGCAAAAAGACGATCTAGCGCTGGTATAGCCGCCAACTTCTGCCAAAACTGAGCGACGGCATAAAAAACATTGTCCGTTTGCCATCACTCGCTCGGCAATTTCGCTGTCAACTCCAGCGCTTTCAAATCTATAAAGTAACGTCATTAAAAGTGCTGGTTGCAACCAACACTCTCCCGGATATTTGAGGATAAACTGCGGCGATAGAGAAACTAAATCGTATCCCTCAGCAGTTGCGGTACTAACAAGTCCCGCAATCAATCCTGCTTTTGGTTGCGTATCTGCGTCCATACCCAAAACCCACTCACTTTGCTCGGAACTATGGATAAATCCATTATGCAAAGCCCAAGGACGACCTACCCAGCCTGACGGTAAAGCCTCGTCATTCATTAAACGAAAACGCGGATCTTTTTGTCTTGCTGCTTTTACAAGTTCCGGCGTTCCATCTTTAGAATAGCTGTCTACAACAGTAATTTCCCGCACTTCATAACTTTGCCTACTTAACCCAGCTAGACAGGGACTAATCCGTTCGGCTTCATTCAGCGTAGGCACTACTACGCTGACGGTAGCTAACAGGTCTGGTGTCCCCTTGCCAGGTTGAATCGGCAATTGACGACTTGCTCCTTTTACCAGCCGCGACAGCAATACTGCCGTAGCTGGCAATTGAATTAGTAATAACCCAAAAGCAAGTCCGCTCTCTACAGTCAACCAGTCACTCACAATGTGTGTTGTCCAATAATAATTACTTATAAGCAACTTGTTTGACGGGCATTACAGGCAGGTCATTACTTATATCTGTTTTTACGCCTGGTTGAGCCATGTTCCATAAGGCGATCGCTGGAACTACGCCAACGACAACCCCTAATAATACAGGAATCCAATAGCCCGCCGCACAACTCATCACTGCCGCGAAGATGAAGTTAGTTAAGTAAACTATCAATGGCAGGATTAATTGCGGTTTTTGCAATTTGGCGATTGGTGTAGTTCTCCACAATAAGGCAGCTACGCTCATAAATAAAGCGCTAGTCCCAAACCAGCCAGCGTAGTTTCCATAAGGTGTACCAAAAAATGCACCTGGTTCTTCCCAAAACCAAAAGGGAACAGCCGTTTGACTCATAGCTGGTTCTAGAGCAAAATCCCAAGAAGTAAAGATTGCTGCACCCAGAGAAATCGCTCCTAAATGGCGCAACAAAGTAGGTTTTTGGTCTACATTTAAGCCTACTCGTGCCAGCAAGTACGCCGCCAACCCTACATAAAACCAAGATAAAGGAATGGTAAACGGTACTAATCCAGCAATTTTGTAACCTAAACCGCTTAGATAACTATAGTCACCGAAGGGGAACCCTGTGCTAGTGCCGAGTAATTCGCTACCTAAAGATATAAAAATTGTGGGCAGCATAAATAGTAGCCAAGCTTTAACGCCTAGCTGCCTGTAAGCATAAATCGATACCGCAGCTATTCCTAGTAGAATGTCTGATACCCCACCACCCGCCATACTCAATTGAAAAGCTGTTTGTCCAACACTTCCCAAGTTTGTAATTACCTCTGCGTGAGGTACGACTAACAGTAAACCTGCTAGTCCAAAAACTTTTGCCAAAATATGACCGCTTAAGCAGAAGCGCTCTGCCCTAACAAGTTGCTGCATGAAAACTCCCTAACAAGACTTTACACTCGAAAAGTGCCTTTATCAGTTTACAAATCTTTAAGAGAATATTGTAAGTATTTTCCTAATTTAGTGCGATCGCCATCTTACAAATTTGTTTGGTTCAAAGGTACGATTGGCTTGAGACAATAGGTGTATGAGTTAATCAATTGATATAGATTGACAACTTTAACAAAGAATGATACAAAAACTACCTTGGCTGGCTTTATCTCTACTCTTAACTACAAATATTACCCTAGGTGGGTTTTTGGCTTCTTGGCACGAGCATTGGTCAGGCTGGGTAGTAGTTGCCTTGTGCATTTTAGCGATCTCGGCAATGTTATCCTGTTCGTGGGCAACAATCCGCGATAGTTTTGCTCACTTACTTGCTTCAGATTTAAGAGCATTTGTAGTTGCAGTGTTAATTGCTTTTGTGGGTGTAATTATTGTTTTTTGGTTACACACCTTTGCTCATTTTTTGGTCATTATATGTGCTTTTTTATTAGCTAAAATAGATATGCAAGCAGCTAATTTTAGCGATCGGCAAATCTTTATAACCATATCTTTTATATCTATATCAGGTTTATTTTTGGGTGGGCTAACTAATTATTTAGTCTCAATTTTGTTTTAAAGTAAAGCTTTAAGCTAAAAAACAAGGCTACTTTTTTTAAAAAGTAGCCTCACTTAATTAAGTAATTGATTAAGCCGCAGATACCACTTCTTGGCTAGGGGCAGCTTGAGGGGTATAGACACTTACTTTTTTGCGAGATTTACCCTTTCTTTCAAAAGTTACAACCCCGTCAATCAATGCAAACAAAGTATCATCGCTACCGATGCCTACATTGCTACCAGGGTGAAATTTAGTACCGCGCTGACGCACAAGAATATTGCCTGCACGTACAACCTGACCGCCGTAACGCTTGACTCCTAGCCTCTGGGCGTTAGAGTCCCGACCGTTACGAGTACTACCTGTTCCTTTCTTATGAGCCATAAATTCCTCTTTTAATTATAAAAACGAGCAGTTAGCTTTTATTCAGCTTCCGCCGGAGTCGGGGCTTCCACAACTGGGGTATCTATTTCGGGAGCAGTAAATACTGCACCATTAAGACTAATAGAGTTGATCATTAGTCTAGTAATTTCTTGACGATGCCCCCGCTTTTTGCGAGTTTTCTTTTTGGGCTTCATCTTGTAAACGAGAACTTTGCGACCCCGGAAGTGTCGAATTACCGTACCTTCTACTGTTGCACCCGCAACAAAAGGCTGTCCGATAGTGATGTCGTTGTCGTTATTGACTAATAATACAGTTTCTAAAGTCAGACTTGCGTCTGGTTCAAGATGTAGTAATTCAATGTCGTAAAAGCGACCTGGTTCAACTCTTAGTTGTTTGCCGCCAGTTTCAATGATTGCGTAAGTCATGGGAGGATTTGTAAGTTTGCCGTACAGGTAGCTGGATTTTGTTATATAAATTCCAGCATTTGCCACGTGTCTACCCGATCCGAGCAGAAATTAGACAGCCGATCTAGCATTATATAAGACTGACTGAATATTTGTAAATTTTAAAAATTATTTTTATGTCTCAAGCAATGGATACCGCCCCAACTCGTCCTACATTTATCTTAGTTGACGGACATTCTTTAGCTTTTCGGTCGTATTTTGCTTTTGCCAAAGGACGGGATGGCGGGCTAAAAACGACTACAGGCATTCCGACCAGCGTTTGTTTTGGGTTTCTCAAGGCATTACTCGAAGTAATGAGCGCCCAAAAACCCGAAGCAATGGCGATCGCATTTGACTTGGGTTTACCAACTTTTCGCCACGAAGCTGATGACACCTATAAAGCCGATCGTCCAGGTACGCCGGAAGACTTTGTACCAGACTTAAAGAATTTGCACGAATTGCTAGAAGGCTTGAGTATCCCAATTTTAACGGCTCCAGGCTACGAAGCTGACGATATTTTAGGCACGTTGGCTATGCAAATGAGTGCGGCGGGTTATGAAGTAAAAATTCTCACAGGCGATCGCGATTTGTTTCAACTTGTCGATCCCCAAAAGCGTATTGGGGTTTTATATCTCAGCACTACTTTTATTCAGCGTGGCGGTACGGGACCTAGCGAATTTGGCACAGAGCAAGTTCAGGAAAAGTTAGGGGTTTTACCTTCACAAGTGGTCGATTTTAAGGCTTTGTGTGGCGATAAATCCGATAATATTCCTGGTGTGCGGGGCATTGGTGAAAAAACCGCCGTCCAGTTGCTGACGACTTACAATAACCTCGATGAAATTTACACCTCTTTAGACCAAATTAAAGGCGCTACGCAAAAGAAACTGATAGAAGGAAAAGAGGACGCTTATCACTCGCGTTACATGGCGCGGATCGTGCTGAATGTACCTTTAGAACTTCAGCTAGAAGACTGCAAACTAACAGGCTTTGATACCGCTATATTGGAGCCAATTTTAGAAAAGTTAGAATTTAAGACATTTTTAGGCAAAGTTAATCAACTCCAGCAGAGATTTGGGGGTGTAGTTGAGGAAAAACCCGCCTTAGCTTCTCCCGCTATTGAAGAACCAGAATTTGCCAGCGATGACTTGTGGTTTTTTAGCGCCGCCGATACCGTCGCCGCCGCCGAGCAAAAAATCTCGCCTATTACGCCACAAATTATTGATACGCCAGCTAAATTAAGGGACTTAATAGAGAGGTTGCATACCTTTACAGATCCCAATACCCCCGTTGCATGGGATACGGAAACATCAGACTTAGAACCAAGAGACGCGCAATTAGTGGGAATAGGGTGTTGCTGGGGAAGCGAAACAACGGAAATGGCTTATATTCCGCTTGGACATAAAGCCGGGACAAATTTGGATACCGCCACCGTACTAAACGAACTAAGAAGTATTTTAGAAAGTACCAATTATCCTAAAGCATTGCAGAATGCTAAATTTGATCGCTTAGTTCTGCACTGTCAAGGCATAAATTTAGCTGGAGTCGTGTTTGATACGATGCTGGCAAGTTATGTTTTAGATCCAGATAGCAGCCACAATTTAAGCGATTTAAGCCAAAAGTATTTAGGCATAACGGCGAAAAGTTATACAGAGTTAGTCCCCAAAGGTCAAACAATTGCTGATATTGATATTCCCGCCGTAGCTGACTATTGCGGAATGGACGTTCATTGTACGTTTAGATTAGTCCCTAAGCTAAAAGCAGAATTAGAGAAAGTACCAAGCTTACACAAATTGCTACTAGAAATAGAACAACCTTTAGAGCCTGTTTTGGCGCAGATAGAGTATGACGGGATTCGGATTGATTCAGAATATTTAAAAGAACTGTCAGACAAGCTAGAGCAAGATTTGGCAGCTTTAGAAATCCAAGCTTACGCCGCCGCCGGAGAAAAATTTAATTTAGGTTCGCCAAAACAGTTGAGCGAATTACTATTTGACAAACTCAACTTAGATCGCAAAAAATCGCGGAAAATTCCTACAGGTTATTCTACTGATGCGGCTACTTTAGAAAAACTGCAAGGAGATCACCCTGTCGTTGATGCAGTTTTGGAGTACCGGACTTTATCTAAACTCAAATCTACTTATGTAGATGCACTTCCAGCGCTAGTACGCCCAGATACTGGACGCTTGCATACTAATTTCAACCAAACGGTTACATCTACTGGGCGCTTGTCTTCTTCTAACCCCAACTTGCAAAATATTCCGATTCGCACAGCTTTTAGTCGTTTAATTCGTAAAGGGTTTATTCCCGAATCTGGTTGGTTGATGGTAGCGGCGGATTATTCGCAAATTGAGTTACGGATTTTGGCGCATTTGTGCCAAGAACCAATATTAATTGAAGCGTACCAAGGTAATGAAGATATTCACACGGTAACGGCGCGATTGTTGTTTGAAAAAGATGCAGTTACGCCCGATGAACGGCGACTAGCAAAAACCATCAACTTCGGCGTAATTTATGGGATGGGCGCTCAAAGGTTTGCCAGAGAAACCGGGATGAAAGCTACAGAGGGTAAGACTTTTATTGAAAAATTTAACCAAACTTATCCAATGGTTTTTGAATATTTGCAAAAAATGCAGCAACAAGCGATCGCAAATGGGTATGTAGAAACAATTTTTGGTCGTCGGCGTTATTTTAATTTTACAAGCGATCGCCTCCGCAAGTTGCACAACTCCAAACTTGTTGATATTAACCTTGATGAAATTCGCGGCTTGACGGCTAATGATGCGGGATTATTACGGGCGGCGGCTAATGCACCCATTCAAGGATCGAGCGCTGATATTATTAAAGTGGCAATGATTCAACTGCACGATATTTTAAAAAATTACCAAGCGCGAATACTATTGCAAGTTCACGATGAATTAGTATTTGAAGTTCCTCCCAATGAGTGGGGAAAATTGCAGCCACAAATCAAATCTACAATGGAAAATGCGGTAAAACTCAGCGTTCCTTTAATGGTTGATGTACGGGCGGGCAATAATTGGATGGAAACCAAATGATTGACCATGACTGCTTATTCAAGGAACTCATCAGCACATTTTTTGTAGAGTTTTATAGTTATTTTTACCAGAAGTATTAACTTATCTAGAGCAAGATTCTATTACGTTTTTAGACAAGGAAATATTTACAGATATAACTGTGGGGGAAAGGTACGAAGCAGATTTAATTGTTAAAGCTAAATTTCGTTCTCAAGAATCTTTCTTTTTGATTCATATAGAAAACCAAGCGCAGCAGCAAACGGATTTTAGCAAGCGAATGTTTCGGTATTTTTCACGGTTGTATGAAAAATTTGACTTACCTATTTATTCAGTAGTTTTATTTTCCTACAAGTACCCCAAAACTACAGAACCAAACTCTCATCAAGTAGCATTTCCAAATAAAGAAAGTAGTTTTACAATTTAACTACGATGTCATTCAACTAAACCAACTTAATTGGCGCGATTTTGTGCAACAAGCAAACCCCGTTGCTAGTGCATTGATGGCAAAAATGAATATAGCAGATAGCGATCGCCCAAGGGTAAAGCTAGAATGCTTGCGATTACTCGCAACATTGCGCCTAAATCCAGCAAAAATGCAATTAATATCTGGATTTATCGATAGTTATTTGCAGTTAAACGAGCAAGAAACGCAGTTTTTCCAAGCTGAAATTGATAAAATTGAACCAACCCAAAAGGCGGCGACAATGAAAATAGTTACTAGCTGGATGAGAGAAGGAATGCAATCTGAAGCATTATCTCTGGTTATACGTCAGCTTACTCGCAAAATTGGCACAGTTACGCCCGAACTGCAACAGCGCATTGAGCAATTACAACTTCCTCAGTTAGAAGACTTAGCAGAAGAATTGTTAGACTTTTCCGGAGTAGCAGATTTAGAAGCATGGCTGCAACAAATTCCAGTAGAATAATTGCCAGCTTTTATTTGCGAACGTCGTTGAACGAGAAATCATCCTCATCAAATTCCTCATCTTTATTTCTCCTAGAACCCGAAAAACTCCACAATGGTTGAAGTAGCGCCATTAAAACTATTCCTGCACCGACGCTGAAGGCAATTATTAGAAAAAAGGGTAATTGAATAGAGGTAAAAGTAAAAAACTTTAAAGAAATTGGCGCTACGTTTTTGAGGGAGAGAATTGCGATCGCAATTACCCACGTAGCAACAATCAAAGATGCGATTAAATTAGCTATAGTTTTCATTCTTAATAGCAATTAGCGATTAGCTGCTATTTTAGCTAATCGCTAATCTACCTAGACTCCTACAGGTTTCAACTGACTAATCAGTTTTTCCATTTGGGAAGCTATTTTGCCTTGCTGTTCTACAGAATGGGTTTCTAAGTAGACGCGCATTAAGGGTTCAGTTCCCGAAGGACGCAACAGTACCCAGCTACCATCTTCTAAATACAGCTTAATGCCATCTTTACGCCCAACTTCTTTGACCTTAACTCCCGCAATATCTGACGGTGGGTTTTTGGTAAAAGATTCGATGGTTGCAGCTTTGTGGGCATCATCTAAATGTAAATCTAGACGCTGATTGTACAACGGTCCGCCCGCTTCGGCGATCGCTTCTTCTACTAACTGGCTTAAAGGCTTGCCTTCATAAGCAATTACTTCAGCTACCAGCATATCTGCCAAAATTCCGTCTTTTTCGGGAATATGCCCGATTACGCTCAATCCTCCCGATTCTTCACCGCCAATTAGTACAGCAGTTTCCCGCATTTTTTCGCCGATGTACTTAAAGCCTACCGCCGTTTCGTAAATCTCTAAGCCGTACTTAGCCGCGAGATTGTCCAGTAAATGGGTAGTCGCCACCGTGCGGACAATTGCCCCTGTTTTGCCACGATTTTTGCTTAAATGCCGCGCTAACAGTAGTAAAACAGTGTTGGGCGACAGCATATTGCCTTGTTCGTCAATGACACCAAAGCGATCGCTATCGCCATCGGTTGCTACCCCAATATCAGCACCATCTCGTTTCACAGCTTCGGCAAGTTCTACCAACTGTTCGCCTTTGGGTTCGGGCATTCCGCCCCCAAACAACACATCACGGTAGGTGTGGAAGCTTTCTAATTGGCAGCCACAGTGTTCTAGAACGGTGTCTAAATAGCCGCGCGAGGTGGAATAGAGTGCGTCGTACTTTACCTTCAAGTGAGCGCTACGAATTCGCTCTACATCGATCAGAGTGTAGATAAATTTGAGATACTCTGGTTTGGGGTCAAAAGTAGAAATTTTGGCGCTGAAATTGCCATGGACGGGCGTATCTGCCGCACCTTCAATATTTGCCACAATTGTATCGGTAATTTCTGGGGTGGCGGGACCTGCGTAGTCGGGAATATACTTGATTCCGCAATAAGGTGCAGGATTATGACTAGCGGTAAACATTAATGCCCCCGCAGAATTGAGAAGACGGGCATTGTAAGCAATTACAGGGGTCGGACAATCGCGATCGCAAATCTTAACAGTCCAGCCTAATTCTGCCAATACCTCAGCAGCAGTGTAGGCGAACTTATCGGCTTGAAAGCGCGTATCGTAAGCGACGAGAACGGGGCGGTCTTTGGTGTAGGCGGTTTCGAGGTAACTTGCGATCGCTCTAGTTACTTTCCGTACATTAGGGAAAGTAAAGTCATCGGCAATTATTCCTCGCCATCCATCCGTACCAAACTTAATTTGATTAGAATTGCTAATACTGCTCATCCTTTGTCACTCAAGGAAGTGTTTATCATTAATAGTACAGGAAGCTTCTCCCTTTTCGGTGTAGCCAAGAAATAGGAAGTGCTGGGCATTTTTCTAAAACTATTCCTGTTAACCGCTATTGCCTATTTTGGGCGATTTATTCACTGCAAGTAAGTAATGCTAATTCTTGGGCGACCTTTCGCCAGCTATCATCTTTGGTCATTAGTTGCCCCGGCGGTGGGACAAGAGCGTTGGCATTGTCAAATGAAGCGGGGGTTTATTAAGGCACGGCAAAAAGAACCCATAGTCAAAGAGCTTTTAGCCCAAGCTACACCACCACAGCGCATCGGGATTTTGGCGCAAAAAGGTGTTTATGAGTTTCATCACCATAGCGAATTATTAAGCCAGCCAGACGGGGTAGAAAAAGTTGCTCAGTTGCTCAAGCTAAATAAGACAACGGAGGAAGTGCAGCAGCGTGTAATTCAAATTTTAAAAAATTATCATGATGCTCCGCTTTTAGAGGGCAAGCACATTGTTCAATTAACGCGCGGTGATGAGGGTTTTCCGCGTCCAATTTTAATTAAACAAGTGGAGTATCCTTTTCGATTGTATGCAGCGATGGACTGCATTTTTAGCGAAACTGAAAGCAGGTTGCACATAATAGATTTTAAAACGGGTAAGTCAGCTTTTGACCAAAGGCAAGCTTTAGTGTATTTAGTTGCTGCTCGTTATTTGTATCCTCATCATTATGCCGTTGCATCTTTTTATAATTTGGAACACAGTAAAAAGTCTGTCTTAATTACTGTTAATTCTACTCAACTAGATACTATTGAAAATCAATTAGCCCAAGTTGCTCAAAAGCATCAGCAAGATCTGCGCCGCTACGAGCAAAAACCTATTAACTTCAGTAATATTTTTCCACCCAACCCAGGCAATCACTGCCGTTACTGTGCGTTTAATTCTATTTGTGAGTTTTCTGATTTTAAACCTTCTTTAACAGAGAAAGTAAAGTGAAAGCTTCAGCAACAACACGGTAAATAAACAAAATAAGTCGTTTCAGGTTGTATTTGTTTTTTACCTTTAAATCTGTATCTCTTGTAACAGCAGTATAAGTTCTGCTTAAATAACATAAAGCATAATTCATAAAGCTATATAACTAAGTTAGCTTGTTCTTTAGTTTAGTTAGTGATAGTTGAAAGCCGCAAAGGTTCAGACTTTTAACCAGATTTAGACAACAATTATAGAGCAATTAGATCGGGCAAATAGTGCGGTCAAGATTTTACTTGCTGCAAAGGTGTTGAGGCAACTTTGAACAATCATCAACTTGTGGAAGTGGTACCTAGTGAGCATCGTTAAACAAGCTACTATCCTAGCAACTCAAGCTGTGCTACTAAGTAGCTTTCCTGTCGCAACCATAGCAGCAACATTTAAGTTAGTAGAGGCAACAATATCTGACATCAATGCCGCTTTTGATGCTGGAGCATTAAATTCTCAAGAACTCACGCAACTATATCTCAACCGTATCGATGCTTATGATGATAGCGGACCTAAATTGAACTCGCTAATTTCTGCTAATCCTACTGAGTTCTGAGGGAGAAGCCGAACTAGAGATGTAATAAAGCGTTGCTAAACTTTACAATTGAAAAACCGCGTCATTAATAGGTTTGGTAATTGGCACTACTAAAAAGTGAAGGATTACAGAATAATCTAAGGGCTACCCAGGAATGGATACTTTTAGATAGAGCATTAAGCAATCTGCATCATCTACATTAAAACCCCAGTATAGGAACGATAACGGTAATTGACTAATTATTAAGTTAACAACATACTCATCTACCATAAGACAAAGTTTCATTATGGATTTCAATAGGTAAACTTAGATTAATAAATATCTTTTAAAAAGCAATCAACACTTGTGGAAAGAAATATTCGGATTGAGGTAATTGACAGCCATTCACCTCATTTGGAAGCTGTCATCGAACTTGGAAGAAAAAATGCGAAAACGCTGGGTCATATGCCACGGGGTGCTTTCCTTGATTACGCAGCAAATAAACATATTTTTGCTGTTTTGTCTCTAGAGGAAAAGTGTATTGGTTACCTAATGTATCGAATTTCTAAGCATACTGCTTGCATTGCTCATCTTTATGTTGATAAGGACTGGAGAGGTAAACACGTTGCCAAGCAACTGATTAACCAATTGATTCAAGAAACAAAAGAGTTATATGGAATTAAGTTATCCTGTCGCCGCGATTACGAGTTAGATAAGATGTGGTCCTCTTTCGGATTTACTCCCCGACTTGAAAAACCTGGCAAAAATAAAGACGGGAAACTCCTAACAATTTGGTGTCTAGAGCATAAACATCCAAATTTACTAACGCTGCTTACACAGCAAGCGATTGGCTCTAAACTGTGCGCTGCTCTGGATACTAATGTTTTCTTTGGTTTAGATGAGGATAATACCAATCGGCAAGTAGAGGATTCTAAATCGCTACTTGCTGACTGGTTACAGTTAGAGGTAGAGCTTTGCCTCACCGATGAGATTGATATTGAGATAAATCGTTGTCCAGATGTTATTCAACGAAAAAAGCTCCGGGCATTTGCTTCAACTTTCACACGTCTCAATTGTAATCAAGAAGACTTCCGAAGAATCTGTCAAACTCTCGAGAAGTACTTTCCTACACGTTTTGAACGAATGGCGGAAAATGAAGCCTCAGATATGAGACATTTAGTAAGGGCAATTGCAGCAAAAGTTCAATTTTTTATCACTCGTGATAAAGGAATTTTAGATAAAGAAGATTCAATATATACAGAATTTAATGTATTAATTCTTCGACCTAGTGATTTAATTATTCGCTTGGACGAGCTTTGTAGAGAAGTTGATTATCAGCCCGTTCGTTTAGCAGGTACTTCAATTGAAAAAAAGCGGGTTCAAGCAGGGCAACAACAAATACTAGCCGACTCTTTTCTATCTTATAAACATGGAGAAACTCTAGTTGAGTTTCAAAAGCACCTACGGAAAGCAATTATTGAACCAACTCAATTTGAGTGCTATGTCGTTCGTGATGAACAAAAAGATCCTCTAGCACTTGTTATCTATAATCGTCAGCTATCCCATGAACTCAAAATTTCAATGTTTCGTGTTCGGCGTAATTGTACATTCTCACTGACACTAATAAGCCATTTGATTCTTTTATCTATCAAAATTGCTGCCCAAGAGAATCGTCAGTTTACACGAATTACAGATAAATACTTAGATAATTTTACGACTCAAGTATTATCACAAGATAGTTTTATTCAAGTTCGAGATGAATGGTTAAGAGCTAACCTACCAATAGTTAAAACAGCATCCGAACTAGCTAATTACATAACTGAACTAGCGAATAAATTAGAAGTGGAAAGTTTGAGGGGAGAGAATTGCAACCTAAACCTTTCCAAGAAGGAAGACTACAATTTTTGTCGGCAATTTGCGACCGCTTTAAATGAGCCAAGCACTATTAAAGATGTCCAGTTAATAGCAGAGATTGAACGCTGTCTCTATCCAGCCAAAATTATTGATGCAGGGATTCCTAATTTTGTTATTTCAATTCAACCCCAATGGGCAGAAAATCTATTTGATGGACATCTTGCTAGTCAAAATATTTTTGGTGTTAATAAGGAAGTTGCTCTCAAGCGTGAAGTTGTTTATTATCGCTCTAAAATAAACTCTGGTGAATTAAAAGCTCCTGGTCGAATTTTATGGTACGTTAGTCAAAGTAAAAAAGTTAAGGGCTACTATCAGACACAAGCAATACGTGCTTGTTCGCGACTAGATGAAATTATTATTGATACACCTAAAAATCTCTTCCGTCAGTTTAGAAGACTAGGAGTTTACGAATTTAAAAACGTATTAGAAACTGCAAAAAACAACTTGGACAATCAAATAATGGCAATTCGTTTTAGTGATACTGAATTATTTAATAAACCAATTTCATTTAAGGAAATACAGAAAATATTAGGTAAAAATAATCAGTTTCAATCTCCACAACAAATTTCTATAGAATGCTTTGAAAAGTTGTACAATCAAGGAATATAAAAATCATTGTGGAAGCAAACCATAGTGGCGAGCAGAATAATATTATTATCAATCCGACCAGAATATGCTAACAAGATTTTTGATGGAATGAAGGAAGTTGAACTACGTCGTACTCGTCCTAAGCTTGAAGAAGGTGATTTAGTTATTGTTTATGCTTCATCACCTAAAAAAGCTTTAATTGGTGCTTTTGAAGTCGAAAAGGTTGTTCAAAAGCCTCTTTTAGAGCTTTGGAAAGAAGTCAAAGAAATTGCAGGTATATCTTATAAAGAATTTCGTTCATACTATAAAGGGTTATCATTAGGGTGTGGAATTTACTTAAATAAAACTCACCATTTTCCTCAACCTGTTGAGTTAGAAAGATTGAGGCAAGAGTGGAATAATTTTCAACCGCCGCAAAGCTATCGCTATTTAAAACCTAGTGAAGTTAATCTTGTTGAAAACATGACGCAGTTTAATATTTGTGAGTTTGCAACCTTTCATCAAATGGCTCTTAACGTTTTCTAATTATTTAAATGTATTTTCACAAATAAACTTAATAAAGAAGAAACGTTGTTGGGATTAGCTTACTCTTTTGAAGAAGCAACAAGGTTTCGCCTTCCTCCAAATAGTACGCCAGCGCTGCTTGGAGAAAGGTTTGATTACGAACCAGTACCAGAACCAACTACAACTATAGGTTTGGCGTTATTTGGATTTACAGCTTTAGCAGTTAAATTCAAGCGGCGATCATCATAGCGCGATCGCATTTATCAAAGATTTTCTGTTTCAACAGGTAAAACGATTTCTAATGCAATCTGATAGAGTTCGCGGCGGGAGTGGGAAGTAATTTTTGCCAGTTGACGGCTGGCTTGCGACCTTGATATTCCTGCTTGCATAATCTTTGTCAACTCTGCTTCAATCTCCTCAGCAGAAAGGTAGGGTAGAGCTACGGATGTACCTGCTATGACTAAAGTGTATTCGCCTTGAGGTTCTTTATTTTTTAGCTGATTTATTGCTTCTTCTAAGCTTCCCCGCCAAAATTCTTCGTACAATTTAGTTAATTCCCGCGCCAAAACAATTTTTCGTTCTATTCCTAGTACTTTTGCTAAATCTTGAATAGTTTGCTGCAAGCGGTGGGGAGACTCGTAAATAATTATTGTCCTGACTTCGGAAGCTAAAAACTCTAAACGACTTTGCCTTTCTTGTCCTTTTACAGGCAAAAATCCCTCAAATACAAACCTATCTGTTGATAAGCCACTAGCACTAATGGCGGTAGTTACAGCACTAACTCCAGGAATGGGTACTACGGGGATGTTAGCCTCAAGGCAAGCAATTACTAATTCGTATCCAGGATCGGATATTCCTGGCATTCCCGCATCTGTGACTAAAGCGATCGCTTTTCCGTTATGTAAATGCGCTAATATTTCGGGGTGGCGACTGTGGCGGTTGTGGTCGTGGTAGCTAATTTGCGGTGCTTTTGCTTGAAAATGATGCAATAACTTACCTGTATGGCGCGTGTCTTCAGCAGCAATTAAATCGACATTTTGCAAAACTCGCACGGCGCGATAGGTGATATCCTCTAGGTTGCCTATGGGTGTACCAACTATATAAAGTGTTCCTGGTTGGGGTTCGGTAGGCATTATTTTAATAGCGGCTGATAATGAAAGGCGATCACACTATTCGAGGATTATTTGTTGGTTTAGTAACTTTAGACTTTGTTTACTTAGCTACTTCTGCTCCTCAAAGCAATCAAAAAATTGTTGCCTCCGATTATACAATTTCGGCTGGTGGTCCGGCGACCAATGCCGCCGCTACTTTTAGTTATTTAGGCAACAAGGCAACCTTGTTAGGAGTAGTTGGGACTCATCCTACTACCGAACTTATTAAGGCAGATTTGGCAGCTTGCAATGTAGAACTGAGAGAGCTTACCCCAGATACTACTCACTTGCCCCCTGTATCTTCTGTTATTATCACTCAAGGGACGGGCGAAAGAGCAGTAATTTCGATTAATGCGGTGAAAACTCAAGCAACTAGCAGCGATATAGCCACCGATATTTTGAGCAACAGCGATATTGTGCTGATTGATGGACATCAAATAGAAGTAGGCAAAGACTTCGCGCGGGAAGCTAAAATTAGAAATATTCCTGTGGTAATTGATGGCGGTAGTTGGAAGCAGGGATTTGAAAGTATTTTACCTAGTGTTGATTACGCAATTTGTTCGGCTAACTTTTATCCCCCCAACTGTAACAATAGCGAACAAGCGATCGCATACTTGTCTTCCTTTGGCATTCCCTATATTGCGATTACTCATGGCGAACAACCGATCCAATACTTGAGCGATCGTAAAATTCACACTTTAGAAGTTCCTCTTGTTAAAAACATTATTGATACTTTAGGTGCTGGAGATATTTTTCATGGAGCTTTTTGTCATTTTATATTGTCTGAAAGTTTTGCTGATGCTTTGACAAATGCAGCCCAAGTTGCGGCGGATTCTTGCCAAGCTTTCGGTACTCGGCGCTGGATGAATACTTAAGGATAAATAATGAAAGAACTATCAGAAATCTTAGATCTCGCGCGTTCTATTGGTTGGGGTGCATCTTACCTTTTACGATCTTATTACCACGGCGAGATTAATGATGGAAATTTAGAAATTCAAGATAAAAAAGATGGTCCCGTTACTGCTGCCGATATCGCTGTAAATCGCTATATTTTAGACAGATTACAAAATAATTTAGGCGAGGAAGATTTTGGCTATATTAGCGAAGAAACTTACAAGCAGAAATCGAAGCAATTAAAGCAATCTTTGGTATGGATTATCGATCCCTTGGATGGTACGCGAGATTTTATTGATAAAACTGGAGAATACGCAATTCATATTGCTTTAGTAAAAAACCATCGCCCAATATTAGCTGTAGTCGCTTACCCTGAAGCAGAGAAATTATATTATGCAACTCTTGGTAACGGAGCTTTTGGAGAAACTATTGAGGGGCAAATAGCAGCAATAAAAGTTTCTAAGCGTAACGTAATTAATAATTTAGCTTTAGTTGTCAGCCGCACCCATCGAGATGAAAGATTAAATTATCTCCTGCAAACACTGCCTTGCAAAGAGCGGCAATACGTAGGAAGTGTGGGGTGTAAAATTGCTACTATTATCGAACAAAAAGCAGATATATATATTTCTCTTTCTGGTGCATCTGCGCCCAAAGACTGGGATATGGCAGCGCCAGAATTAATATTGACAGAAGCTGGCGGACAATTTACTCATTTTGATGGTACGCCTTTAAAATACAATCAAGGCGATATAAATCAATGGGGTGGTTTACTTGCTAGCAATGGCAATTGTCACGTAGAGCTTTGCAAAGAATCACAGAGAATTTTAGCAGAGTTTGATAGTAAAGAAAAGTCTAGAGATAATTAGGTGTAAAAATGCCCCGCGAGGAGATCCCCCCACCCCCCTTCACTTCGACAGGCTCAGTGACCAAGGGGGAGAATATTTTTGATAGGGGGAAATTAAATGATTTGTTGTTGAATAGAGGAATTTAAAAATATCCTCTTAAACTAAACATTTTGAGCTATTTAGATTTCAGCTACGGCTCTTTCAATCAAACGCCGCGCCAAAGTTTGAGTACCAGTGTGTTCGTAGTAGTTGGTACTAACATCAATAAATGCTGCTAGATAGTCCAACTTATCGTCAGCAACTTCTACAAATTTCTGCAAATTACCCACAACTTTTTGGGGTGTCAAATTGCGTGAAGTAACAAGATTACTCATCCAACCTTTAACTGAATCAAAACTTTGATTGATAAAGTTAAGTTTCCCGGCGGAATTGCCCCCAGGAATTTCGCTATTAATGTTTTTAAAGGTTGAATTATGTTCCAAATCTTGAGGAGTTGTTTGACCTAGATTCGATTGCACTTTGATAATAAAATCTGGCCCCAACGGAATTAACCCGTCAACGCAAACCAAAGCAACCATCCGCATCAACGACTCGCCACTGTAATCAGCTAAAGAGGCAACAAAGTCGCCAATACTATCCCCAGGAATACCGTTGATTTGACAAAAAGCAACTAATTCAGCCACTAATTTGAGCGTTAGATCGATTGTTTGAGCTTTGTCAGCTTTGGGAGTAACTTTGTTTAAAAAACCTAACAAGGGGATTTTTTCACCAACTTTGTTAGCTAAAGCTGCTGCACCCAAAGCTTTATCGGTGCTATCTACAGTTTGATAGAGCCACATTGCTCTTTGATAGCCTTGAGAGCGATCGTTGTATAAAAATATAGCTCTTTCGCCAATCTGTTGAATTAAACTTTCGTCAGTTTCGCCTGTTACCGTCCGAATGGTATTTTCAAAGCCGACTAAGTTGTTCCATTCTCCTGGTGCAACAAAGTCAAGACTCCGCAACATGGAAACAGTTAAGTTATTTGTTGGCAATTCGTTAACTAATTCAAAAATTGCTTTGCTCACATTAGTCTCCAATTTTTTGCTAAATATCTGAGGTTAAAAAAGCGGAAGGAGGAAAAATTTGTTTTCCTCATCGCCGACTACAGCTTTTCAAGTCCTCTGAGGTTAAATTTTTGCAACCAAGCTTCGCGATCGCTTTGGGTAAATGACGCATCGCGGGATGATACCTTTACTTGGTAGCGATCGCCTACCAACAACGCCGTACTATTTTTACCTTGAGCAACGGCTGGATATCCGCCGATTTTCAAACTGCTGTTTTGAAACTTAGCAGCAGGATTTGCGTCACCAGTAACGCCTTGGGTATCGGAGATCGACAGCACAGCTACATCTTTACCACTTCTTTTCAACTTAGCTTCGGCGAAGCCTTTTTTCTCTTGGGTATAAACTCGCTCAAATCCGGCTTGAGTAGGTGGAAAAAATCTATTAAAACTACTCCCTTGGGTTGCGTCTTTAGCAACAGCTAACCCAGTCTTTTTCTGAGTGCTTTCTTGTTGTGCTTGGTCAAAACGTGTGGGAGCCTCGGTTGCACAAGCTGTTACTAGCAGCATTACTGAAACCAACAAAGCCGCTAAAACTCTACGTGCATTACGAACTATCATAATTTGCCTCCTGAATGCTTATTGGAGCGATTATTACTGTTATTTCAACAACAGTTGTCTTTTACTACAATTGTTTTAATTAACTGCGGTATGCAATTACAGCATAGAAAGGATCGCCTCCTCCTGCACCTAACCACTGGAGGAAATTAGGCGCGGGAGCTTGACGACTAATTACTTCCGGCGTGCTAAATTCCGGTACAGATTGGAAGTAACTTTTTACTAACTCCACGCGGCTGCTTTCCGAGCCTTCTCGCCAAGCTTGAATTGCTTTGTCGTAAAACATCCGGTTAGAAAAGCTAAATATTGCTATTCCACCGGGTTTGAGAACGCGGTAAATTTCCGCAAATACAGCTTCTGGGTACTGCAAATACTGCACAGAAACACAGTTAAGCACCGCGTCAAAGTAACTATCAGTAAATGGTAGCTTGGGATCGGCGTTCAAATCTTGGACTACATAGCTATCTAATCGGGGGTTTTTTGCTAATTCCTCGCCGTTAAGTCCGTGTCCTTCAACCTGCGCAAATTTGATTTCATCGGGTAAATGCGATACCCAACTGCTCATCATATCTAAGATCTGGGTATCGGGTTTTAACCGCTCTCGGTACAAGTCGGTAAGGGTGCGAATAAAGCCTTCATCTACATGAGTCACCAGTCGCGGATAGGCATAAAACTGGCGATCGTCGGTATTATCTAATTTGGTACGTTGATCCGGGCGCAGGGGCATTATTATGAGGTAACGATTAGCTTTACTCTTTCTAGTTTAGAAAAAATTACGAACTGTAAATTTACTCTGCTCGATTGAGTATAGCTGGCAAAGAAAAATCAAATTAAAGTAATAAGTACACTAAGTAATTTTGGAAATGCCCTCTACGCCTGTTGAGCAAACTATATGCCAGTGGCAGCAAGTTTTAGCACCGTATAACATGGGTTATAGAATTAAACTGCTATCGCAGCTTTTGACCCGTGCTTTTTCCGAACGATTAGAGCCATTTGGCTTAACTCCATTTCATTGGCTAGTCTTGTGCTGTTTGTGGATAGAAGATGGCTTGCCAACTTCAAGTATTGGTGACAAATTGCAACAAGTTGGTGGTACTTTGACGGGGGTACTCGATCGCATGGAAGAACGCCAGCTAATTCGTCGGGAAAGAGATCCGCGCGATCGCCGCATTTGGCGCATTTGGCTGACGGAAGCGGGAAAGGAATTAGAAAATGTTTTACCCCCGATTGCTGTAGAATTGCGCGAAAAAGCAATGCAAGGCATTTCCATCGAAGATCGCGAAAAAATGTCCAATCTTATCGATTGCGCGATCGCTAATATGTCTTAGATATACTCATACACTAGCCAGGCGGTAGGCGAGGAACCAATAAGTTTTCAAGTAGAGAAACTGGGAATTACAAATCTAAGCACGTCAGCAGATAGAGGCGATCGCCAGTCACTATTAACAAACTCTAGGTATATATAGTGGCAAACATGACTAGAGTATTAACTAATTTTTGCTTCAACATACCTGCTTTGCGATCTAGGAATTATCAGCTATTTTTTGCTGGGCAAGGTATTTCCCTAATTGGTAGTTGGATGACTCAAGTTGCTACAGTATGGCTTGTTTATCAGCTAACAAATTCGCCTTTATTGCTAGGTATAGTGGGGTTTACAAGTCAAATTCCTAGTTTGTTTTTGGCTCCTTTTGGTGGGGTAATGGTAGATCGCTGGAACACGCGGAAAATATTAGTTATTACGCAAGTGTTAGCAATGATTCAGTCTTTAGCACTAGCCGCACTAGCGCTAACAGGCACAATTAGGATTTCGCATATTATTTTTTTGAGTTTGTTTCAGGGCGTAATTAACGCTTTAGATGCTCCAGCTAGGCAAACTTTTGTTCCAGAAATGGTAGAACGCCGAGCGGATTTGGCAAGTGCGATCGCTCTTAATTCTTCGCTGGTAAACGGGGGGCGGTTAATTGGGCCGGCGATCGCTGGTATTTTGATTGCTAGAGTTGGGGCAAGTTATTGTTTTTTGATTGATGGCATTAGCTATATAGCTGTAATTGCTGCTTTATTAGCAATGAATGTTTTGCCCAAAAAGAAATTTCCTAAATCAGGTAATGCAATTCAAAGAATCAAGGAAGGATTTATATACTCTTTCAATTCGCCGTTAATTCGCTCAGTTTTGTTGCTATTAGCCTTATTTAGCTTAATGGCAACACCTTATATGACTCTTATTCCTATTTTTGCTACTCAAGTTTTAGGCGGCGATGCTCATACTTTTGGTTTTCTCACTTCAGCGTCAGGAGTAGGAGCATTAATTGGCGGAATTTATTTAAGTACGCGCAAAAGTGTACTTGGTTTAGGGAGAATAATTGCTTTTGCCCCAGCACTGTGCGGAGTAGGCATTGTTGTGTTTGCTTTATCTCGCACGCTATGGGTTTCTATGTTGATGTTGTTAATTGTTGGCTTGGGTTCGATTCTGCAAATTTCGTCAAGCAATACAGTTATCCAGACCATTGTCGAAGATGATAAACGCGGACGAGTTATGAGTTTATTTACAATGGCACTTTTAGGAATGTTCCCTTTTGGCAATTTATTTGGTGGCATCCTTGCAGACCGCATAGGTGCGCCATATACATTAGTAATTGGGGGAATTTTTTGTATTTTAGGTTCTCTGCTCTTTAGTAAATACTTACCTAAGATTAGACAAGCAACTCGTTCAATTTATCAACAAAAAGGTATTATTCCGGCGGATGCTAATTAGTTTCACCAGGAAGCACGGTAGTGACAGATACAGCATAGTTAGACAACTGATGGCGTTGCTCATTAATTTGCCGCAATTTGGTCTGTTTTTGCTGCCATAATAAAATCGTTGCGGTGCAAGCCACAAATGGCGTGCGTCCACCAAGTTACAGTTACTTTTCCCCATTCTGTAAGTAAAGCAGGATGATGTCCTTCAGCTTCGGAGGCTTCGCCTATTTTGTTTGTAAATGCGATCGCGCTAACAAAATCAGGAAACTTATAAGTAAGTTCTAATCGCGGTTGTCCTTCAACTTCTACTATTTGCCAATCAGGAATTTGTGGCTTAAGTTCGGCTATATCTGCCTCGGTGACACGGGGTGCATCTTTGTGACAAGCAGTACATTTTTGTTGAGTTAGATTTTCCATTTTATATTTCTTTCTTAATTAAACACTTAAAGTATATTTGTTACGCTAGGATTTGAAATCCTGCTTGCGAGAAATGTTTGTCAAAAGTTAAAACTTGCTCTATACCTACGTCTTTCATAACTATGAATGATAAGCAGTCTACTATACCCCAATCTTTATCTTGATGGGTTTTGTAAAAGCCCAAAGCTTTTTTAAATAAGATAGGACTGAGATTAACAACTTCTACCTCGTCAGCCGTCAAGTAATATTCAATAATTTCGATTGCCTGCTGTTTGTAACCACGTACTAAACCGTTACCAATTTCTAGTAAAATTGCATCAGTTATAAGCAAAGGATAGTATTCAATTTTATGTGATAGTGCTAAAGCTTTTTGATGATACTGATCCCGTTGATTGATCAATGCAATTACAAAACTAGCATCAACGAATATCTGTTTCAAGCTTTTTTTCTCCTCTCAAATACAAGTCAAAATTCTCTGCAAAATCTTCAGGAGCGTCTATTTTTATAGCTCTTAATTTCGACATTAAACTCTGTTTTACACTTGTACTTATCTCTCGTATATCCTGTTTTGTCAAAATATAATTGTAAATCTCGTCAAGATATTTTTCATCAATATTATCAATCTCAGTTTTAATTAAATCTCTTTTATCTTGAGAACTTTTGTGGATTGTAATAAAATTTAAATTACTCATATTACCTCTAATAAATATAAATAAGGATACGATTACAAGCATATATTCATTTTAATATAAAGCAAAAAAATTGTTTTGAATGTAAGCAGACTTCATAAGTTAAAATTTAAAACAATCTTAATTGTGTAGGTTCGTCAGTTTCACTCCAAGGCAAGGGCGGAACAGACACATTATGCTGTTGTAATAGTTGGTAGAAGTAACGAGCATTATTAGGCGATCGCTCCTCAACTGGACAATGAACAAAAAAGTAAATCTGCGTACCTTGACGCAAAGTGCGATCACAAAAACTAACCCATTCTTCTAAATAACTCTGATTCAATTGTTGCTGGGGATGACTAATAAAGCGAATTAAACTAAAAGGTGCGCTCACGCTAAAGTTTACAGGTAAATTGGGTTTACGTCTTTCGCTAGATAATTGTGCGTCATCAGGGGCGTTATAAATAGGACGAGAATCAAGCAAGACTCTACCAATTTCTAACTTTTCTAAAATATCTGTCAGCTTACTACTGTGAGGCTCAATAAACCAATCAGCATGACGAACTTCTAAAGCAAGCGGTGCTTGAGTTTGCGCCCAAGCTTCGAGAAAAGTTGTTAAATCGGCTAGTAATTCTGGGCTGTAGCTGGGGGGAAGTTGAGCAAAAATAACTCCTAATCTTTCGCCTAACGTCTGCATTTGCTCTAAAAAGCTTAACGCGCCAGCAATAGAAGGCTGCAACAAACCTTGATGAGTGAATTGTTTAGGCAACTTCAGGCAAAACTTAAAACTTGGCGGAGTTTCTGCTATCCATCGCTTCAAAGTGTTTTGATTAGGGATAGCGTAGAAAGTAGTATTACCTTCAACGGTTGTAAAGCGATCGCTATAAAGCCTCAAAAACTCACTACTACGACTTTTTGGCGGATAAAAATCTCCCACCCAACCTTTGTAAGACCAAACAGCGCAACCGATGCGGAAATTCATGCTAAGTAATCCCGTAATATTAAAAGGGACAAATTAGGAGCTTTCTTCAACAGTGTCACAAAATCAGTCTCCCCAACTACCACCTACTGGGGCAATTCAAAACTTACCCTTAATAGCATTTGAAAACTGGTTTGAGTATGCAATTCGAGCGCAACCCCATCATACCGATTATGCGGGAGTTGTTTGGCATGGGGCGTATGTAGCTTGGCTGGAAGAAGCGCGCGTAGAATGCTTGCGCTCAATTGGCATCGATTATGCCGATTTAGTGGCTATGGGGTGCGAGTTGCCTGTTGTAGAGCTTTCTATCCGCTATCATCGCCCAATTCAATTAGGGATGGCAGCGATAGTAAAAACTCGCATGATGGATGTAAGCGGCGTGAGAATTAATTGGGATTATCAAATCCAATCCCCCGATTTTCAAGACTTGTATGTATCGGCGCAAGTTACGCTAGTAGCTATAGATCGAGAAAAAGGTAAAATTCTGCGCCAATTACCAGAAGCAATGGAAGCAGCTTTTGCTCGATTGACAGCAATGGGTGAAAAGTAATAAAGATTATGTCATCTCTAGAAAAACGCTTAGAAGCCTTCCGTCAGCTACCTCTACGCGCTCAGTTGTCTTTGATTAATTCTACTGCTAGCAATGAAGTTTTGAGCCAAAAGCAGGAGTATTTACAAAGTTTAGAGCGCATCCATAAAGAATGTCTAAACTCTGCCACTCCCGAACAAAAGGCTGCTTACGAAAGATTTATTAAAAATGAGCCTAGCTAAGTCCAGTAAAGAATGCGGGCTTGAGGAAATCGCTTTTGAATCTCGCCTTCAAAAAAGCGCCGCAGTTCTTTCATAATATCGGCGTTGTAAACATACTTTGTTCCGCCAAACTTATTACGCTTGACGCTGCGCTTTTCTTCATCCAAATCTAGCTTGGTATTGGGATACCAACTCAGCAATACTTCTTTAGATCCAGGAGTAAAGCGGTGGGAAATTAGCTCAAAAGTTAGATCGCAATCAAAATCAAGAGCCGCCGAAATCTCATCAAATAGCTGAGTATAGTGCGCCTCCCACTCTTCACCGGGCATAATGGGCGCAATGACTATTCCCACCGGATAACCGCCACCGCCAAGACTTCGCGGTAAAGCCAATTTTCGCAATGCCGCAAGCCGTGCCGTTACTTTCGCTGTACCGCCCTCAAACCGCCCAGAAACGGGCGCAGCATTGACACTTACCCGGCAGCGAGTATGACCGTTATGAGGCAAATCGAGTAAATTATCTACTGCCTCAAACTTAGAAACCCAACGCAAATAACCATCTTCTCGCGTCCCAAAATAGCGAATAGCTTCAGCTAAACTCCCAGTTAAATGCTCAATTCCTAATGGGTCAGTATAGCAGCTAACTTCAAAGCTTTTAGCTTCCCCTGGGCGCTCGTAGTTAGCTAAATTTGCTAGTATCTGCGGCAAGTTGGCAAAGACGCGAATTACTGGCGGTCCTTGCAGACTACCTGCTAAATAGCAATACTGACAGTGGGCTGGGCAGCCTTCAGCAATATGAAACTGCCAATCCGCCGATGGGGGAATAGGACTAAGCTTGAACGCACTAGGGGGAGCCGTAACCACCGCTAAAGTACGTTTGGCAAGGTCGTAGGTTTCGCGGGGCGTTTCGCCGCGTAATCCCGTTAAGCGATTGCGGGGTAACTCCTCTACAGGTAAATTAAAACTTTGTACCCGCTCGTAAAGCTGCTGTCCCCAAGGTTCATCTAAAGCTGCGGGAGTAAATATTACGCGATCAGGCATCCACAACTTAGAGAGTGGCGCGTTAACGGTGGGAGTGGTTTGGACTATGGTTCCTGAGTTCATTTAAAAAAATGTGTAGAGTGCAAATAAACTAGGACTGAAAAGAAACTTGGCGGCGCAGAATTGTTATCCTGCACCTAATATCTTAGTTTTCTAGAACTTCGCGGATGCGTTGCTCTAATCGCTCTAAATCTAAACCGCCTTCATCACGGGCAATCCGCCTAACTGTCTTATTGACATTATTGAGGTCTAACAATAAGTCATGGAGGATTTCTTGCTGCTGACGTGACTGGGTAACTTCACGGGGTTCTTGCACTAAGTCGCGCACGATGGAGTCTTCAGCGCGAGATGCTACTACTGGGTCTTTCTGACCTTGTACCTGTACAAATGTCCTTCTACCTGGACCTCGATCTTCTTCGATAGGAATGACGGCGGTAACTTGGTCAGAACGTACATACTTACCAAATCCTAAATGTACTAATACCGATGACTGTATTCTCATTTAGCTATTGCTTTTCTCTTTGACTTATCTCTATTATCGAACATTTAGAGATGAGCTAGGAACTATACTCCGAACGGCTTTTGCTACTTTTTTGTAGGGATAGCCGCTAAGTGTTCATGCTAGAAATTTGGTTCATCAACGAACGATCGCCCGTTGATTGAATTAAACCCCGCCGGAGGGATTTGAACCCCCGTGGTACAACTTAGAAGGTTGTTGCCTAATCCACTCGGCCACGGCAGGATGCTTTGTTTGTTGCTAAATTATAACCCATTTCTAAAAACAGGCGTTACTTAGCAGCTTAACATTACACTATCAAAATGATGAGCCTGGTTGAGTCAGAAATTCTGCTTCGGCGGGTGTATTTGTCCGACCAAGAATTTTGTTACGGTGGGGAAAACGCCCAAAGCGTTCAATTACCGCCTTATGGCGCAAGGCATAATCGATAGTATTCGCACTCGCAGGATCGTTAGACAAAGTTGAAAATAGTTCAATGCTTCGTTCTTGGTCGGCAAGATTTTCACTATGCTCGAAGGGCAAGTAGATAAACCAGCGCTGTACTGGTAGTAAAGCGCGATCGCATTTTCGATCTACCGCACTTTTAGCTACAGACAGCGCTTTGGCATCGGTAGCAAAGCTTTGGGGCGTTCTGCGAAAGATATTGCGCCCAAACTGATCTAATAGCAAAACCAGCGCCAAACAACCAAGAGGTGAATCTTGTAAGTAGTCTAATTCACCCCTGGCGGCTTGTTCGTAGTCTACTAAGAAGCGATCGCCTAATTCTTCGTCAAACTCTGGATTTTTGGTAAACCAAAACGATCGCTCTTTACCATAATCTACTGATTGGGGAGCGCCAAACCAAAAGTCTAAAATCTCCTCTACTCTTGCCATGCTTTAACGCAATGTTAAATTGGAGTTTAAGGTTACATCTAAATCTGTATCGGGTTCAATCACTACTACATCAGCTTTGCGGTTGCGTAGCAATGCGCCACCCAATGCACCTGCTCCCGTACCTAATAGTATTTCTTCAGTAGCAATAGCGCGATCGCCTGTCAAAGCTCCTAGAGCGGCGGAGGCTGCTGCACCTACGGCTGCACCCTTTAAGATATTTCCAGTTTTAGATCCTTGCCTAACAGTGGTTTGGCTAATTACTTTAGATGTGGCATCAATTGACTGACGGCGGTTATTTGTAACTAATGTCGTAGCTACAAATTGAGAACCATTGGTAGCAGGTTGCAATTCGCCTTCAATGGTACTTCCGGCAGGAATCAATATAGTCCCGCTTCTATTGATAATATTGCTGGCTACAGTCAAAGTTACAGCCATAGTTTCATTGGGACTAACAACAATTTTCTCTGCTTTGTTGTAGCGGACGGGAATCGTTGTTCCCGAAGGAATGGTAATTTGAGTATTAGTATTAGTAGTATTACTTCTTTGCGTTGGGAAAAGTTGAGCCGAAGCTGACGCATTGCTAAATAAAGGTGCGCTTGTACCTGTGGTAATTGCTAGTGCCATGAGCGCGGCTGTTCCAGATTTCCAATTAGCCATAAATACCTTGTTTGTTGAGTAAACTGTTTTAGTGCGTGTTAATTTTAAAGACATTTCTCGTCAAAAAAGGTTCCTATCTAGATTATTTACTTGACTATTTATAGTATTAATGATAGCCAGCACAATTAAGGTTGTTCAAATCCCAATACTCGCGCTGTCATCTCCTCTACAGTACGCGGCTCGGTTTGAAAAGTTACCCAGCCTTCGCGCTTAGAGTGGCGGGGAAGAAGAGCAATTTCCAATTGGGCATTTTCTTGTTCTTGACCCGAATTTTCAAGCGTTACTTCAATTTGCACAGTTTCGGCGGTAGTATCGCCTCTATTTGTCACTGAGACAGGAACCATAAAGTGATTTGCTTGCGGCTGCGGCTTGCCTAGCTCTAATTGAATATTAGCGGGTGTTTTGGCGGAGGTTGCACCGTCATACACTAAATAGCCCAATGCACAGAGTACGAGGACAAAGCTTACTGCAAAAACCAGCCACTCTAACCAATTTTTTTGTAATTTCATTGTAACAGCAGCCTCCCCGCCGAAGCGCCCAAATTAGCGGCAAGTCCTAATACTACAGTTTCCGACAAGCAAACGATCGCGGAAGTGTCATCAAAGCGTCCAAACACCCACAACATTGCCGCCGAAACCACTAAAGAAATTGCATAAGTAATGACTGCGCCACCAAATACCGTTTTTAAGCCCCTACTTTTGCTAAAGCTCTGCGTCCCTGAAAAATCGCTGTAAAACAATAGCAACGAACCAAAAACCATAGACAGTATTGCCATACCTAGCAATTTGAAAGCTGTAGATTGAGTAGCAATGACAATAATTTCTTCTGTAGGTGCAACATTTGCGGCAAATAACACCGCTCCGCAAGTCGCGATCGCGCCTTGTCCCATTAAGTCACTACCTTCCGATAAAAATGGCGTTAAATTGTCTTCTGCTCCTGTATTGCCATGAGCTTCACTCCCGCCTAACTGAGCCGTACCGACAGACACACCAATTGCTACTGTCATCGATTCAATAATTATTTTGCCTGCAACTTCCCTCCCTGGCATTTCGGTTGTAATTTGCCCTAGTAGCCAAAGAACAATAGCAGAAATTGCCATCCCTATTCCCATTTCTTCTACCGAATCGACGGCTACTTCTAAAGGGGTAAAATCGTACCTCAGTCCCGCGTAGCGGTTATATCCTAGCAATAGAGTAAAAGTAGCTAAAACGTAGAGTAACAACCGCAAAGGGTGCATAGTAAAACCCGCCCACCATACTTCCATTGTGTAAAGTAAAGGCAAGCTAAACATTAGCCCCCCAGCAATCCCGCGTAAATATTCTTGAAGACTCCGCCCGATAGAGAGATCTTTTTGAGAGCGATTCATGACAGCAACTTAGGTAAAATTTATACCTTTGTTTTCATCCTCTACCTAAGTAGTTTGTTGTTCATCCATCTGCTGACTTATTTATTTTTTTTAGTAAATAAGTCAGTAAACATCATCAACAAACCGACACCAAAAATAGCGATCGCAAGCCCAGCAGTAATTAAGTCCAGCGTATTAGTATCCATAGTTTAAAAATCAACACCGCGCTTAAGTTCTACCCCAGTATCAGCATAATGTTTGTGACAAAATACTTCCGAATGCACTCCAGCTAAGTCAAAGTAAGCTGGAGGATTGTGACAGCGCCCAGTAATTACTATTTGCGTATCGCGGGGCTTGCGCAGGAGTGATTGCACAATTGGATTTGGATCTAGCAATTCTAAGTCTACCGTAGGATTAAGCTCGTCTAAAATAATTGTCTTATACAAGCCAGAAGCGATCGCGGCTCTAGCAATTTCCCAACCTCTTTCTGCTTCTACATAATCAAGCTCTTTTTGTTGTCCGCGCCAAACGATCGCATCTTGTCCGCAACGTTGATGATCGACTAAATCTGGGTAACTTTGTCGTAAAGCAGCGATCGCCGCATCTTCTGTATATCCCGTTCCACCTTTGAGCCATTGCATAATCAATACGCGGTGCGACTTATCTTGACTGATACCCTTACCAATGGCTTGTAACGCCTTACCGAGGGCGCTTGTAGACTTGCCTTTCCCTGCACCAGTATAGATTTCTATCCCTGTAATTCCTTGAGCGGCGGCGGTGGGATGGTAGTGGGGTTTCATTTCTGAGTGCAAATCGGCAATCTCTAGCAATTGCGGCGGTGCAGCCCTCCCGGTGGCAATAACTTCTAATTCCTCTGGTTTGGACTTCAGCACTTTGACAACTTCCTCTACATCCAACAAGCCCAAATCGAGCATGGGGTTGAGTTCATCTAAAACTACCACCGAATACAACCCAGATGCGATCGCACCTTTCGCCACATCCCAGCCGCGAATTGCCTCTTGGCGATCAAAACGGGTAATTTGCTCTTTGTTAAAAAACTCGGCTCTACCCGTGCGGACTTGATCGATTAGGTGGGGAAAACCTTGTTGCAACGCTTCAATTGCGCCATCTTCATCGTAAGCCCGTTCGGAACCTTTAAGAAACTGTAAAAGTAAAACGCGGGTAGCAATATTACTATTTATCCCTAACCCAATAGAGCGTAAAACTACCCCTAAAGCTGCTTGAGACTTACCTTTGCCTGCACCGTCGTATACATGAATTTGACCTACTACCCGGTGGGTTCTTAGTTGCGCCGTGCGAATACCGATACCGTTTCTTGTCATTGCTTTATTGAGGGATTGTGTCAGGTTTTTATCTTAACAACTGACCAATGCCAGAAAATACGTCCCTAAACAAAAGTCACCAGGTAGATATAATTAAGTTAAAAATTAAAAAGCGCACATCGCAGTATATAAATACTAACTTCTGCCTTTTACCTCAAAAAAGTGCTAATGTTTGCCTTTGTTTTCAATATTTTGGCGCTGAATGGTTTTCTTCCACTCACCCAGGCAGATATTTGGCTGCGATTATTGTCAGTTTTAGTATTAATTGCCATCAATGCGTTTTTTGTGGCGGCGGAATTTTCTTTAGTCACCGTGAGGCGATCGCGCATTCATCAATTGGTAGAAAACGGCGACGTAGAAGCGGTGGCGGTACAAACTTTGCAAAGAAGCATCGAGCGCCTGTTATCGACGACTCAGCTAGGAATTACGCTTTCTAGCCTTGCTCTGGGCTGGATTGGCGAAAGTACGATGGGGATTTTGGTAGCTTCATTAATTGAAAATTTGCCCATAGATCGAGGGATACGGAGCTTAATAATTCATTCCATATCCGTCCCCAGCGCTTTTCTATTAGTTGCTTACCTGCAAATAATTTTAGGCGAATTATGTCCCAAATCTATAGCGTTACTTTATCCAGAGCAGTTAGCGCGACTTTTGGCTTCCCCCGTAAAAGCGATCGCGCGTTTATTTAACCCCTTAATTTGGGTAATCAATCATTCTACTCGTTGGCTATTGCGATTAGGAGGAATTAACTATACAGGACAAGGCTGGAGAACCCCCGTATCGCCACAAGAATTACAGCTAATTATTGCTACCGAGCGTGAATCTACAGGCTTGAAAGCTAGAGACAGAGAATTACTAAATAATGTGTTTGAGTTTGGCGATGTCACCGCCGCCGAAGTCATGATTCAACGCAATAATATTGTATCTTTACCAATTAACGGAACCTTTGAGTCACTATTGCAAGTAGTCACAGCTACCGGACACTCGCGGTATCCCATAGTGGGCAAATCTTTAGATGATGTCTGCGGCATTATTGAATTTAAGGAACTAGCAACGCCGTTAGTTACTGGAAAGCTTGACCTAGAAACACCGCTAAAATCGTGGATTCGTCCAGTGAGGTTTGTACCCGAACATACGCCCCTAAGCGAACTATTGCCAATGATGCAGCGAGTCAATTTATCTATGGTGATGATAGTAGACGAGTTTGGCGGCATTGTGGGCTTGGCAACTATCAAAGACTTGGTAGCGGAAATTATTGGCGATACTGGGGAACCAGGAAGCGCAGATGAACTGATGATCGAACGCTTGGACGAGCAAACTTATTTAGTGCAAGCGCAGATGAATTTAGAAGACCTCAACGAATTATTAAAGCTCAATTTACCCTTAAAAAACGAGTATCAAACTTTAGGGGGCTTTTTGCTCTATCAGTTGCAGAAAATTCCTGCCGTTGGAACTACTTTAACTTACGGAAACCTAGATTTTACAGTGATTTCCGTCGATGGGGCGCGTTTGCATCATATAAAAATGCATCGTCAAACGTAATAGTTTGCAACTTCTCTATGTCGTCGCATTACACAACCTATGACGGAAGGTAAAACTACTGAGGATTCCGATTTAAAACTATATTTCTTTGTAGACAATGGGATCGATTAATCCCAATTCAACAAAAGCTTCTAGTCTCAACTTGCAAGAATCACACGCGCCACAAGCTTTCTCGTTTCCTGCATAACACGACCAGGTTTTTTCCCAAGGTACGCCTAATTTATTCCCTAGTTGGATAATTTCAGTCTTTTTCATATCAATGAGCGGTGCAACTATCTTAATTGCTTCTCCTTCTCTACCTTGTTTTGTCCCCAATCTAAAAACTTCTTGCATCGCTTGAATATAATCTGGGCGACAATCGGGATAGCCGGAGTAATCTAAAGCATTAACACCAATGTAGACGCGCTCTGCACCGATAGTTTCGGCGTAAGCTAGGGCAAAGCTCAAAAATATAGTATTACGGGCGGGGACGTAGGTTACAGGGATATTCTCACCCATTTGCGAAAGCGATCGCTCTACTGGCAAATCTATCTTGTCATCGGTAAGCGCCGAACCACCCCAAGAACGCAAATCGAAGCTAATTACTTTACTATCAGCTACCCCGGCCGCTTCAGCGATAGCGAGCGCACTCTCTAATTCTCGCACTTGTCTTTGGTTGTAATCAAAAGATAGCGCGTAACATTCACAGCCAGAGGACTTGGCGCTATACAGTACCGTCGATGAATCCAACCCACCAGACAATAGAACAACTGCCTTCACTTAGCAACACCTTTTGCATTTGAACTAATTTTTAAGATTTTAAGCTAGATATATCTGACTTGCGTTTACAAGCTGCTCGGTAGTTAGTTCTAGCTGGGGAAACGTAGGCGAAATAATGGAAGTATTCTCTGTAAATGTCTGTACTTGGTATTCACCGTCAATTAATTGATATACCGACACTGTAGGCAATTTAGGGTAGCCCAAATAACTGCGAGATGCGATCGCTAAGTAGTCAACAATCCAATACTCTGCAATGCCTAAACGCTGATGTTCTGCCAATTTATCGATGTAATCGTCTTCCCAATTGGTGGAAACAACTTCTACCGCTAGTTGGATAGGCTTAGTTAGGGCTGCATAAGCTGATACGTTGGAGTTCCATTCTACTTGGCTAATTACACTAACATCGGGGTTCCTGCCTCGTTCTTGCCCGTCACTGGTAGAAGTTTTGATAATTATAGTTTGATCGACAATATAGCTAAGATTATTGCCTCTAATTTCATCGTTGAAAGCAAATAATAATAGTCTCGCTACATTTTTACGCGCTCTAATTGGCTCCACTTGGACAATCTCCCCATCCACTAATTCAAAAATGCCATCGCCGTCGGGGTATTGCTCAAGAAACTGGGCAAAACTGAGTTTATTCGCAGTGGTAGCAGTCATAAAAATTACCTCGTGCTTCTACAACACCAATGGTTGCAACCATATTTATAAACTAATTCATTTACAGGAAAAGCCGCCCTAAATTAAGTCAATAGCTAGTACCTAAATTAAACCAGCTAATGGACGGGCAAAAAACTGACACATTCTCTCGCCCAGAACTACTACTGCGAACATAACACTAGAGGCAGAGATCGCACTTACTAAAAACAATACATAATACAGGAACTTTCAATAAGCTTTAAGTTTCTTTATAAATAGAAGCATTATGTTACTATCTGGATGATTTAAGGGTTTGAGTGTTGATAATTGACCGCATACGCCATTTCGCGGCGTTTCTATACTTTGGTGGCTGAGGAAAGGAAAGGAGTGGAGAAAAGCATATTCATGGCACAACCAAACAATCATGTGCAGCGCAATCAGCCTCAACCGATCCGCATTGGCGTGATTGGAGTGGGCAATATGGGACAGCATCATACCCGCGTACTGAGTTTACTTAAAGATGTAGAACTTGTTGGGGTTTCAGATATCAACGTAGAAAGGGGACTCGATACTGCTAGTAAGTACCGAGTTCGTTTTTTTGAAGATTACCAAGATTTACTACCTCATGTAGATGCAGTATGTATTGCTGTACCCACTTATTTACATCATTCGGTGGGCATGACTTGCTTAGAAGCTGGCATTCATATTTTGATCGAAAAGCCGATCGCTGCTAGTATCGCCGAAGCTGAATCCTTAGTAAATGCGGCTGCCGAGTCTAAAAGTATTTTACAAGTAGGTCATATCGAACGCTTCAACCCAGCTTTTCAAGAACTGAGCAAAGTTTTAAAAACTGAGCAACTGCTGGCGATAGAAGCCCATCGCATGAGCCCCTATTCCGATCGTGCTAATGATGTGTCGGTAGTATTGGATTTGATGATTCACGATATCGATTTACTGTTAGAATTAGCCGCCTCCCCGGTAGTCAAATTAACAGCAAGCGGTAGCCGCGCCTGTGCAACAGAATCGGTCAATTTTTCAGCAAATACCAAACCCCGCCCCTACCTTGATTACGTTACGGCGACTTTAGGCTTTGCCAATGGGATTGTAGCAACGTTGACAGCGAGTAAAGTCACTCACTGCAAAATTCGCCGCATTGCGGCTCATTGCAAAAATTCACTAACAGAAGCAGATTTTCTCAATAATGAAATTCTCATCCATCGGCAAACAACCGCTAATTGCATGACAGATTACGGTCAAGTGCTTTATCGTCAAGATGGCTTGATTGAAAAAGTTTATACCAGCAATATAGAACCGCTTCACGCAGAACTAGAACATTTTGTCAACTGTGTAAGGGGTGGAAATCAGCCGTCGGTAGGTGGAGAACAAGCATTAAAAGCGCTGAGACTAGCAAGTTTGATCGAGCAGATGGCTTTAGATGGTCGTGCTTGGAAACAATCGGGAATTGATGCCAATTCCCCTAGTTGTGACATCGTAACTGTTTAGAAGCGATTAGAATTAAGGCGGACGGATTAGAAATCTACCACTAGAGGAGATTAGCCTCATGTCTGACTTGAATCGTGGAATTATGAAGTTCAAGGGCGCAGATACCCCAAAAGCAGTTACGATTTCTACCGTACTGATTTTGGGAGCGATCGCGGCTTTGATTATTTGGGCATTAAAATCTGCTTACGCAGTTAATTAATGTCGGCTCTACTTTTACGCTAAAAAACCCGCCTATTATTGTAGGCGGGTTTTTCAATTTAAGGAGCTAACAGCCGTAGCAATAGATTTTTTGGGTTTCTAAGCGATCACAAATTGCTGAAGGTAAACTATCTGTACTCAATACCTGGCGATCTAAGTTAACTTGCAAGCTACTTAAAGGATCGACTCCAGGAGACACCAAAAACTCTAACTTTTCTAAAAAGTCCCAACTTGCGAGATTATCCAAAATCTGAGCAATTGCTTTTACATAAGGATGATCGGCATTTTTATACCAATCAATAGCGGCAACTTTTGCCTGATCGAAACCCAAATGTACCGTTAAAGAAGGTTCGCTAAATAAAGCGATCGCTACTGGTCTTGCTTCTTCTTGCAATAATAATTCAGACGTACGAGCTAGATTTCGCAGTTTCTCTAAGCGATCGTAGCGCTCTGTAACCGATAATGGTTCATCTTTCCAGTGCAGCGCTACCGTAACTAAGTAAGTCTGCAACAGCATATGCCCTAACTTTTCTGCCTTTGTAGCTAAATAGATCGAGTTATAATCGGTTGCTTCGATTAGTAATGGTAATCTATCAGTTACTTCCAATCCGTAACCCTTCAACCCAGCAATTTTGCGGGGATTATTAGTAATTAACCGAATTCTCTCCACCCCCAAATCGTTTAAGATTTGCGCTCCTACGCCATAATTACGCAGATCGGCAGGAAAACCCAAGCGTTCGTTTGCTTCTACCGTATCTAACCCCATATCTTGCAGCGAGTAGGCTTTGAGCTTATTAATTAGTCCAATTCCGCGCCCTTCTTGCCGCAAATAGACTACAACACCAAGCCCGGCATTTTCAATCATTTTCAAAGCTGCTTGCAACTGCATTCTACAATCGCAACGCAAAGAGCCTAAAGCATCCCCCGTCAAGCATTCCGAGTGCATCCGTACCATGACAGTTTTGTCGGCAAAGTCTGCGGGTTCCCCTTTAACGATCGCTACGTGTTCCGAATCATCTAAGGTATTGCGATAAGCATAAATATGAAATTGTCCAAATTGTGTTGGTAGTTTTGTTACCGTTTCCCGACGGACAAACCGCTCGTACTTGAGACGATAACTAATTAAATCCGCAATACTAATAATTTTTAATTTATGAACTTTGGCATACTCCACTAATTGTGGCAAACGCGCCATGGAGCCGTCGGAGTTTTGAATTTCGCAAATTACTCCAGCGGGATACAACCCAGCTAACTGTGCTAAATCTACCCCAGCCTCCGTATGTCCGGCTCTTTTTAGCACCCCTCCCTCTCGCGCTCGGAGCGGAAAAATGTGACCGGGGCGGTGTAAATCCCTGGGTTTTGTAGTTGGATTGATGGTAACTTGAATTGTTCGGGCGCGATCTTCGGCAGATATACCTGTAGTTACACCCAAAGCTGGGGAAGCATCAATACTAACTGTAAAGGCTGTTTGATTGCTATCGGTCGTGTTAGTGACCATTAAAGGCAAATCCAATTCGTCTAATCGTTCGCCAGTCATGGCTAGACAAATCAACCCCCGCGCTTCTACTGCCATAAAATTGATTGTATCTGGCGTAGCGAACTGAGCAGCACAAATTAAGTCACCTTCGTTTTCCCGGCTCTCATCATCCACCACCACTAACATACGTCCGGCTTTAAGGTCTGCTAAAGCGTCTTCTATGGGATCGAACTGAAATGGTTGTTTTAAAGCAGTTGTAGGCTGTTGCACAGAGTATTACAAGTAAAGTAAATCGTAAAGTTTCTTGAAGCTTAGATTAATTTAATTGTAGCCTGGTTTCTACTAAGGGCGAGATGCTCAGCTAGTTTAAGTAGATGATGTGATCGCGCTTTTAGGCAAGCCATACTTTCAAGTTAATAGCAAAAAAACAATAAAAGAAATGCGATCGCATCACTACATATGTTTCCCTTTTGCATCTTCTGCCCTAAAAACCTTGCCCACAAAAACACAACCTGATATAGAATTTGGCAAAAGTTAAATTTTTTTAGTCAAAACTCTTAAAGGTTAATTGTTATGGGTGACATAAGGCGCGTATCGGTTGGGATTGTTGGCGCGTCGGGTTACGGAGGGGTGCAGTTAGTACGGCTGTTGATGGATCACCCAGGATTAGAACTGACCTATTTAGGCGGTGAAAGTAGTGCAGGCAAATCTTTCGCCGATCTTTATCCGCATTTGGCGCATCTTGTCGATCGTCAAATTGAAGCCGTAGACCCCGTAGAAATAGCCAAACGCTGTGAAGTAGTATTTTTATCTTTGCCAAATGGTCTTGCTTGCCAAATAGCACCAGTTTTAGTAGAAAAAGGCTGTAAAGTGCTAGATCTTTCCGCCGATTATCGCTTTACGAATTTAGACACTTATACCTCTTGGTATGGTAAAGAACGCAGCGATCGCTCCATAGCCGATAAAGCAGTTTATGGTTTACCCGAACTATACCGAAGTCGCATTGCCGACAGTCAATTAATTGGCTGTGCGGGCTGCTATCCTACAGCAAGTTTATTAGCACTTTCGCCCCTACTCAAGCAAGGCTTAATCGTCCCAGAAACCGCAATTATTGATGCCAAATCTGGAACCTCTGGCGGCGGCAGACAAGCAAAAACCAGTATGCTGTTAGCAGAAGCCGATAACTCTATAGGAGCTTATGGCGTAGCGCGTCATCGTCATACCCCAGAAATTGAGCAAGTTTGCAGCGATTTAGCCGGACACGAAGTAACGATTCAATTTACACCACATTTGATGCCAATGGTGCGGGGAATTTTAGCAACAGTTTATGCAACTTTACGAGATCCGGGGTTAGTAAGAGAAGATTTGATGACAATTTACACAGCTTTTTATCGCAACTCTCCTTGGGTAACAGTGTGCGAAAGCGGTGTATATCCACAAACCAAGTGGGCGTGTGGCAGTAACCTTTGTTACATCGGTATCGAAGTAGATCAGCGTACCGGGAGAGCAATCGTCATGTCCGCCATTGATAATTTAATCAAAGGACAAGCAGGGCAAGCAATTCAGTGCTTAAACATTATGATGGGCTGGGATGAAACTTTGGGATTACCCAAACTAGGATTTTACCCCTAAGTTGAACGTAAAACCCAAATACCATAAAGTTTCTAGCTTAATATATCCCCATAAAAGTATATTTCCCAGTGAACCTCCGTACCCAAGATAAAAATCTTGTACTGAAACGTTTCTCCCTTGGTAGACCCGTATAGAGGTATATTGCCCAGGAACTTCCGCACCTCACGATAAAACACTTTTGCAGGGGGTTTGGGGGAGGCAACTCGTCCCCCAATGGGGGGTTTGGGGGGCAGACCCCCCATATTCTGGTTTTTCTTATAGTAAAGCTGGGACTACTTAGCGCCCATCCCGACTAAACCCGCATAGATAGCGCGATCGCCTAATTGGTCTTCAATTCTCAGCAAACGGTTATATTTAGCCACTCGTTCGCTGCGACACAAAGAACCCGTTTTAATTTGTCCAGCGCGAGTAGCCACAGCTAAATCAGCGATCGTTGTATCTTCCGTTTCCCCTGACCTGTGACTGATAATAGAGCGGAAACTATTACGAGTCGCCAAATCTATAGTTTCCAAAGTTTCAGTCAAAGAACCAATTTGATTGAGCTTAATTAAAATTGCGTTGGCGGCGGCTTGGTCAATACCTTTTTGCAGACGAGTAGCATTAGTTACAAACAGATCGTCACCGACTAACTGAGTTTTACTACCGAGTTGTTGCGTAAGAAGCTGCCAATTGTCCCAATCATCCTCATGCAAACCATCCTCAATTGAAACTATAGGATAGGAATTGCACAACTCCCCCAAATAACTAATAAATTCTGTCGGCGCATGAGGTACACCATCGTAGACATACTGACCATCTTTGTAAAATTCACTAGCTGCTACATCTAGCGCCAAAGCAACTTGTTCTCCTGGCTTGTATCCTGCTTTAGAAATCGCCATCATCAGCAATTCTAACGCCGCTTGATTGGACTCTAAATTCGGCGCAAAACCACCTTCATCGCCCACCCCAGTAAGTAACCCTTTATCGTCTAAAACTTTGCTCAAAGCCGCAAAAATTTCCGCTCCCCAACGCAGTGCTTCTCGAAAAGAAGACGCACCCACAGGAACAATCATAAATTCTTGAAAATCTACGTTATTAGAAGCGTGAGCGCCGCCGTTAATCACATTCATCAACGGTACGGGTAACAAGTTGGCTAAAGGACCGCCTAAATAACGGTAGAGAGGTAATCCTAAATACTCCGCACCAGCCTTGGCTGAAGCTAAAGAAACCGCCAAAATTGCATTTGCACCCAAATTTGATTTATTAGAAGATCCGTCTAAAGCAATCATCGTGCGATCGATTAATTCTTGATTAATTACATCAAGATCGAGCAACTCAGGAGAAATCGTTTCATTGACGTTTTTTACCGCCTTGAGTACCCCTTTACCGCCATAACGGCTCTTGTCGTCATCGCGCAATTCATGCGCCTCAAAACTTCCTGTAGATGCCCCACTGGGGACTTGAGCAACCCCCACGACACCACTAACTAGGTGAACTTCCGCTTCAATGGTGGGACGACCTCGCGAGTCGAGAATTTCTCTAGCAACAATGTTATCAATGGCAGTATCTAGTGTATTCATCATCCTCAATAGCACCTCAAGTAAGTCAGCAGTCAGCTAGAAATGCAATATATCGCGTTTTTACAATTAAAAATGTAATGTAATGAAGGATTTGGAGTTGCAAAATGAGATTACTACACACAATGCTCCGGGTGGGCAACTTAGAAGCGTCCCTAAAGTTCTACTGCGAACTACTGGGAATGAAGTTATTGCGCCAAAAAGATTATCCGGGAGGCGAATTCACCCTAGCTTTTGTAGGCTATGGCGATGAATCCGACCATAGCGTTATTGAACTAACTCATAACTGGGGTCAAGATAAGTACGATCTGGGCAATGCCTACGGTCATATTGCCTTGGGAGTAGATGATATCTATAGCACCTGCGAACAAATTAAGGCGCAAGGCGGTAAAGTAGTGCGCGAACCTGGACCGATGAAACACGGTTCTACAGTGATTGCTTTTGTAGAAGATCCAGACGGATACAAAGTAGAGCTAATTCAATTAGGTACTCAAGGAACTAAGCAAGCAGCGTCAGCCCAAATGGGTGCCAATAATTAGTAATGAAGTTTCAATTTAAGTTGTATCTATCCCAATTTTTTAACAACAAGCTGGGAACTGGTTGGGTAATCTTAAGTTGCTCAATTTTGTTCCTAGCTATTCCTATCAAAGCTCAAGGTCTAGAAGATCGAGAGGTAGATTTTGATTCTACTCAGCTTGCTCAAGTAACGGCGGTGGATGAACTAGGCGATGTTCTGCCCACAGACTGGGCTTATCAGGCTTTAGCCTCTCTAGTTCAGCGTTACGGGGCAATTTCTGGCTACCCAGACGGTACTTTCCGAGGAAATCGCCCTTTGAGTCGTTACGAGTTTGCGGCGGCGCTTCAAGGAGTGTTGGAGCAAATTGCTAATCAAACTTTTGTTAGTCAAGAAGATTTAGTAACTTTGCAGCGCTTAGAAAGTGACTACCGCCTACCTCTAGGTCAAATCCGCACTCGCTTAAATGATATTGAAGGGCGCGTTACTAATTTAGAAACTACTCAGTTTTCCGCTACAAGTAAGCTGCAAGGAGAGGCGATTTTTGCCATTACCGAAGGAAGAAAAGCAAATCCAACTTTTGTCGCTCGCACTCGCTTAAATTTTATTACCAGTTTTACTCCCAATAGCCGCCTAATTACCCAACTTGAAGCCGGAAATAAAGGCGGAGATGCGATCGCAAATGTCCAAAATCAAGCGCCCAATCTCCTAGGTACTACGGGATTATTAGCCGATGGTGGGGGTTTAGAATACTCCCAAGTTGGTAACGATGTGCAATTAAGGCGGTTGTACTACACTTTCCGTCCGCTTACTGACTTAGAAGTGACTGTTGGGGCAAAAATGCCACCCCAAGATTTTATCGATCGCAATCGCTACGCTAATGATGAATCTAGCGACTTTAGCTCTAGCTTTTTTCTCAATAACCCCCTTGTCGTCCAAAACCAAATTGACCGCCCTGGGGGTGCGGGAGCGGCTTTAGCTTGGAATATTGGCGGTGGTGATTTTACGTTGCGGAGTCTTTATATTGCGGCGAATAGCAACGCTGTTAGTGGTGAAGGGGGATTGTTTGGCGATCTTAATTCCGGCACTATAGAGGTAGAATACGCGCCCCGTTCTAACTTTGCCCTCCGCTTGCAATACACCAAAGCCTTAATCGATAACACCGATATTTCCGCTTTTGGCATCAACGGGGAGTACGCTCTTAACCGGACTACAGCGTTTTTTGGTCGGTTTGGCATTGGTAATTACGATGGCTTCAATACCGCAATTTCGCAAAACCTAGATTTGCATCCTCATACTTGGGCGATTGGGGTATCTTGGCGAGACTTGGGATTCCCAGGAACTTTAACCGGAATTGCGCTCGGACAACCTTTTGTAGAGGCGGATTTAGGCAATGCTACTCAAACTAATTTTGAGGCGTTTTACAAGCTGCAATTAAGCGACAATCTCAGCGTTAGCCCGATTGTCCAGCTAATTGACAACGCTAACAATGACAGTTCTAACGGTCTTACTTGGCAAGCTACATTGAGGACAAGTTTCGCATTTTGATTGTTTACACTCAAGTGATATTTCTTTTAGATACTGACGGGTAAGTACTTTACGTGACTTTGTTTACTAAAATATTTAGAGAATGTTTGTACTATAGATAACTCATTAGTTAATTTACGTAGCATAAAAAACAAGCGTCTGATTCCTATCGCTAGAGCTTTTAAGCTGTAACCCGTGCAAAATTTTTTACAGGCTAATAAATTTACCCATCTTACTGATTCTCCGTACTACTCAACAGAACTAGGATCGGCTTATCTAGGAGATAGCCTAAAGTTAATGCAAAAGCTTCCTGATGAGAGCATCGATCTTATCTGTACATCACCTCCTTTTGCTCTGGTTAGGAAGAAAGAATATGGCAACGTTGACGCTCATAAGTATGTTGACTGGTTTAAGAATTTTGCCCTTGAGTTCCATCGGATTTTAAAGCCGAGTGGTTCACTGGTAATTGATATTGGTGGTAGTTGGATAAAAGGCTACCCTATACGAAGTCTCTACCAGTTCGAGCTAGTAATTGAGTTATGCAAACCTACCACTGAAGGCGGGATTGGATTTTACTTAGCTCAAGAATTGTACTGGTACAATCCTGCTAAGTTACCTACCCCAGCAGAGTGGGTAACAGTGCGTAGGGAACGGGTAAAAGACGCTGTAAATACAGTTTGGTGGTTGTCTAAAGATCCTCATCCCAAAGCCAATAATAGGAATGTTTTACGTCCGTACAGTGAGGCGATGAAAAACCTACTGAAAAATGGTTATAACGCTAAGTTACGCCCATCAGGTCATGATATCTCCAAAAAATTCAGTAGCGATCGCGGCGGAGCTATTCCCCCTAATATCATCAACGCTCAAGATGACAAAAATCATAGTGAAATTGGCTTACCAGTTCTAGCCTCTTTCGATTGGCTGCTCTCAAACGAGCTTACCCAGCCAGTAAACGTTATTTCTGCCTCAAATACTGCTTCTAATGATTATTATCAGAAGCGATGCAAGCAAGAAGGTATTAAATCTCATCCCGCTCGATTTCCCCAAGCTTTACCAGAATTTATTATCAATTTATGTACGGAACCTGGTGATTTAGTTTTCGACCCGTTTGCAGGCTCTAATATGACTGGTCGAGTTGCAGAAACTTTACAAAGGCGATGGCTGGCTTTTGAAGTTGACGATCAATATCTTCAAGCTTCAAAGTTCCGGTTTGAGGTTGATGCTCCATTAGTAGTAAATCCATTACCTAGCGACAAGCTCAATAAGCAAAAAGTCTTTGAACTACTTCATAGCAAATTAGAGGAGTCACCTCCTCCACAAAAGTCAGAAATGTTACCGCATTCATCACCCTACCAACTTAGTCTTCCTTTTATTAATGAAGAATATGAATTTATGGAACAACGAAAACTTAAGTTTACCTATGGACATCAATTTGAACCGGAGAAATTTAGCTTATTAGAAATTGTCCAGCTTTGCCAAGAATGTGAACCCAGACGTAAAGATTTAGAAAGTCAAATTGCCCAAAGATATTTTGCCAATCATTCTCAATCTTCCGACCCAGCAAAAGCGGCGGACAATATTGGTAAATTGTCAATGAATTGTTTTTTATCTTTGAGGGCTTATCGTATAGTTGAGAAGGTTAATAACGACGATTGGAATTACAGATTAACTGACTTAGCTCGTGAAATATTAACTAACAAAGGCGAACCAGAAGCGTCAGTTCAAATGTTTGCTCGTCACATCCTAACAAATTTAACAGGTATGTCATTGCTGAAAGCAATAGAAGCCATCAATGCTAGAGGTGATAAGCCACAACTAGAGTTAATAGCTTACGAATTACAAGAGATGGGTTATTCTATTTCGCCAAACGCTATTTACACTAGCACAATGCGGAAGTGGCTAGAACTAGCAGGTGTTTTTGAGCGAGAGTATGAGATTAATTGGGATGTAGTTTCCGAACTTTTAGAAATTGACAAAGATTATGTTGATGAGCTTTACACGCTTAATTCGCCGCAGAAGTATTTTTTATTAGCAATGATTCATTTGGATGTTGAAGATTTAACTCCTTGGAATCACATTATTAAATATGCAACTAGCATTTATAAAATTAGATTTCCTAGCAAGTCATTTGTTCAAGAGGTAATTAAACCGCTAGTTGATATTGATTTGATTGAAACGGAGAAAACGACTGGCGGTAGAGGTGCTAAACCAAATAAAGTTAAGCTAACAGATAAAGCTCGAAATGAATTAGTTTCACGTTTACTAACAAGCATTGCAGAATTGACGGAAATAACTCAAACTGAGTTAAGTAGAAGTTTTGAAGATGTCATTAATGACTTAGATGATGACGATAAACACATTAAAGGCAAAGCACTTGAACTATTAGCTATTTGGATGATAAGGCTAACTAGCCTGCGGTTTACAAAATGGCGTAAACGAGATTATGAAACTGGACAAGGTGAAGTGGATGTACTTGCAGCTTCCGATCGTTTTGTCTACCACCGTTGGCAAATTCAATGTAAAAATACCAAGCGAGTTGATGTAGATGTGCTGGCTAAAGAGGTAGGAATGACCTTTGTAACTGGTGCAGATGTGGTCATGATTGTAACTACTGGGGAATTTACTAGAGACGCTTTTCAATATGCTTATCGAATGATGGAAATGTCTCGTTATTACATGATCTTGTTACAAAGAGAAGATATTGAAGCTATCAAAAAAGATAAGACTAGCATTATTCAAATTCTTGATCGCAAAGCTAGGCGGGTCTTTGCTAAGAAAGAACTGAGTATGACGGAGCAAGAGATTGACGATGTTGAAGATGAAGAATCCACACTAACTGAGTTTGATGGAGATGATGAAGTGGTTGAGGACAAATAAACAGCTAATATTTATTGGCTTTCATATAACGTTCCATCTTTATGGGTGAAGATCCAGCCATTGGGACTATATTGGGCGATTAAATCATCATCGGGATAAGTTACTTCATCGTTTGCCGTGCGATCGCCAATTTCTAAATAAGTAGCCATTTCTTGGCTGCGATTAATTAAACAATGTCCGTCCGCAACTTGGGCAGGAAAACCAGCACAATTGCCCACAGTCAAAATTTCCTCCCCAGCATCAGTTACTAGCATAATTTCCCCAGATAAAACATAAATAAATTCATCTTGTTTATCGTGCCAATGTCTCAGCGCCGAGGCACTTCCAGGGGCAAGCTCAACTAAATTTACACCGAAGTTTTGCAATCCGGCGGCGTTACCCAAACGCTTTTTAGAGCGCCCGGCTACTACAGGTTTAAATTGTTCTGGATAATTAGAACCGTAATTATTAGTTACATTTTCTGGGTCAATTATCATTTTGTAGTTAAAAATGTGTCTCTTTGCTATTGTAAACAGCAACCAATTATTAGTTTAAGCGAGAGTGAAATATTTTTTTCTCCCCAATGGTTGGACAATTGGCAGAGTATGGGCAAGTGATGGATTGTGGAATGAAGTAGCTTGGCGGCGCAAACCGGATATTGAGCGATTAAACTTGCAATTAACTGCTCAAAACGAGACATTATGGCTCTACCGAGTTGAAGAATTAGTTTTAACAATTGAAGTAAAACCAGAGTCTCCAACCCCAAACGCGATCGCATCGGTGGTACTAAAACGGCTAATTAGCGCTCCCCAAGTAATCGAGCGTCTAAGCTCCGCCGCCGCTTATTGTCGAGTAAAAAATGCCCAACTTCTTGCCGAATAACAACGATTAAAGTGCGATCGCGCTCTTTAGGCGCTTGCATTCGCGTCTGTCAATAGTTACACTTTTTTAATAATTCTCATTTTGTTTGCCGTTACCAGAAGCGTGAAAGAGCGATCGCACTTTAACTTAAAATAACTGTGTTGCTCCCAAGCATCTGGCAATAACAAAAAGCTGAAAAATTACTAATTGTAAATCACTCATCCTTGGAGGAGCGTAGTCAATGGGACTACCCTGGTACCGAGTACATACAGTTGTTCTGAACGATCCAGGCCGACTGATATCCGTACACTTAATGCACACTGCTCTTGTAGCAGGTTGGGCTGGTTCAATGGCTTTATACGAACTAGCAATTTTAGATCCAAGCGACCCAGTTCTTAACCCCATGTGGCGGCAAGGAATGTTTGTACTGCCCTTCATGGCGCGCTTGGGCGTAACCCAATCTTGGGGTGGTTGGAACATTACTGGTGGCGCAGCAACCGACCCAGGTTTCTGGTCTTTTGAAGGCGTTGCGGCGGCTCATATCGTTCTTTCTGGCCTATTATTCCTAGCTGCTTGCTGGCACTGGGTGTACTGGGACTTGGAATTATTTAGAGATCCTCGTACTGGCGAACCTGCCCTAGATTTGCCCAAAATGTTTGGCATCCATTTATTTTTATCTGGTTTGCTTTGTTTTGGCTTCGGCGCTTTCCACCTCACGGGTTTATTTGGACCAGGAATGTGGATTTCCGATCCTTACGGTCTAACAGGTAGCGTTCAGCCCGTTGCTCCAGAATGGGGACCTGCGGGCTTCAACCCGTTTAATGCTGGGGGCGTAGTTGCTCACCACATTGCCGCCGGAATTGTCGGTATTATTGCCGGGTTATTTCACCTCACCGTTAGACCCCCCGAAAGGCTCTACAAAGCCCTGCGGATGGGTAATATCGAAACCGTACTGTCTAGCAGTATTGCGGCAGTATTCTTTGCCGCTTTTATCGTTGCTGGGACGATGTGGTATGGCAATGCTACGACTCCCATTGAACTATTTGGTCCTACCCGCTATCAATGGGATCAAGGCTACTTCAAGCAAGAGATCGATCGCCGCGTTCAAGAAGAAGTGGCGCAAGGTCAAACCCTATCTGCCGCTTGGTCGTCTATTCCTGAAAAACTCGCCTTCTATGACTACGTTGGCAACGACCCCGCTAAAGGTGGTTTATTCCGCGTCGGACCCATGGATAAAGGCGATGGGATAGCTCAAGGTTGGCTAGGACACCCAGTGTTCAAAGATGGCGAAGGGCGCGAACTTAACGTCCGTCGTCTACCTAACTTCTTTGAAACTTTCCCAGTAGTCTTGACCGATGCTGATGGTGTTGTCCGCGCCGATATTCCTTTCCGTCGTGCTGAATCTAAGTACAGCTTCGAGCAAGCTGGGGTGACAGCCAGCTTCTACGGTGGGGCTTTAAACGGTCAAACCTTTGAAGATCCTGCTGATGTCAAAAAGTACGCGCGTAAAGCTCAGTTAGGCGAACCCTTTGAGTTTGACCGCGAAAAACTTAACTCTGACGGTGTGTTCCGCACCAGTCCTAGAGGTTGGTTTACTTACGGACACGCGGTATTTGCTTTATTGTTCTTCTTCGGTCACTTATGGCACGGTTCTCGGACAATTTTCCGCGACGTGTTTGCAGGTGTAGAAGCAGACCTAGACGATCAAGTCGAGTGGGGTCTATTCCAGAAAGTGGGAGACAAATCTAGCCGCAAGAAAGAAGCTGTTTAAACCTTTTGAGCCAATAGCAAAAAAATAAATTTTGCTTGCGGTTATGTTAAGAACGGTTAAACAATTATGTAAGTAACAATTACAGATAGATTGCTTAGCCGTTCTTTTCTTTTGCTTGGTAAACTATCAGTATATAAGTAACTAATTTAGGATTCGTCACATGGAAAGCGTTGCTTACATTTTGATTCTGGCTCTTGCCATTGGGACTTTGTTTTTTGCGATCGCTTTTCGGGAACCACCCCGGATTCAGAAGAAGTAAACAACAATGTTTGCTTAAAACTACTACTGGCTACAAATCCGGTGCTACGATTTAATTTGTAGCACTGGATTTTGCGGTTTTTGAACTTCTAGCCAAGTTTTCCATCCTCAAATCAAAGAAATTAGGTAACTATCGCTCAGTTGCGAACAGAAAATTTAACTATTTAACTTGCTTATCCCGTTGCCGTTATGCAATGCCCTTTTTGCCAGCATCCAGATAATAGAGTGCTAGAGTCCCGCGCCACGGAAGCTGGGCAAAGTATCCGGCGGCGGCGGGAATGTTTGAGTTGTTTGCGACGGTTTACAACTTACGAGCGGATAGAATTTGTGCCAATCACGGTAATTAAACAAAATGGCGATCGCGAATTGTTCGATCGATCTAAAATACTGCGGGGCATAATTCGCGCTTGCCAAAAAACCGGAATTCCTTACCTCAAATTAGAGGCGATTGTCGATGAAATTGAATCCCAATTGCAACAGCGCACCGTCCGCGAAGTTACAAGCTTAGAAATTGGCGATTTGGTTTTAGAACAATTAAAAGCAATTAGCGAAGTTGCCTACGTACGGTTTGCTTCCGTCTATCGCCAATTTAAAAATATTCGCGACTTTGTAGAAACTTTAGACGACTTGACCAATTGCCCCCAAGAGCCTAATCAAGAAATTCTCACGATCGCAGCCCTTGGCTAAAAGTCACTTATTTATATTATTAAAGGAATTTGCAGCCCTTAGCTCAGGTATAATAGTGGGTCTGAATACTAATAGCGCCCTTGAATTACTTAGTCCTAAGCTAGGATGAGAATGAAAGGAAATCGCAAAAATGTTTTCAGGCGATCGCCGTTCATTACCATCGGAATCGTCAAATCGACCTTTGGAAATCCTCGTCCTCAGCAACTAGCAAAAGTGCGAGGTTTAGGTGTAAATTGCCGCTACCACTAGCGTGCAGGTGCATCGTAGGAGGCAAAAAACTACGGAGACTAACATCAGGAAAAATTAGCATGGTCAATCAGAAACAAACTACATTAGATATTGGCTTTACTCACGACGATTTTGCTGCACTGCTCGACAAGTATGACTATCACTTTAGCCCAGGTGATGTTGTGGCAGGTACAGTATTTAGTATCGAGCCGAGGGGCGCTCTGATTGATATTGGTGCTAAAACCGCAGCTTATATTCCGATTCAGGAAATGTCAATTAACCGGGTAGATGCCCCGGAAGAAGTATTACAATCCAACGAAACACGGGAATTTTTCATTCTTACCGATGAAAACGAAGACGGACAGCTAACCCTCTCCATTCGGCGCATCGAGTATATGCGGGCTTGGGAGCGAGTTAGACAATTGCAAACTGAGGATGCTACCGTGCGATCAGGGGTTTTTGCCACAAATCGCGGCGGAGCTTTGGTGAGAATTGAAGGCTTGCGCGGGTTTATTCCTGGCTCTCACATCAGCACTCGCAAACCTAAAGAAGACTTATTAGGCGAAGAATTACCATTAAAATTTTTAGAAGTAGATGAAGATCGCAACCGTCTAGTCCTCAGTCATCGTCGCGCCTTAGTTGAGCGCAAGATGAATCGTTTGGAAGTGGGCGAGGTTGTAATTGGAACTGTACGCGGCATTAAGCCTTACGGTGCTTTTATTGATATTGGTGGCGTAAGCGGACTATTGCACATTTCCGAAATTTCTCACGACCATATTGATACTCCTCATAGTGTATTCAACGTCAACGATGAATTGAAAGTCATGATTATTGACTTGGATGCCGAAAGAGGACGGATTTCTTTATCAACCAAGCAGCTAGAGCCAGAACCTGGCGATATGATTAAAGATCGGCAGTTGGTCTTTGATAGCGCCGAAGAAATGGCCGCTAAGTATCGCGAACAAATGCTTGCTAAGCAGCAAGGCATTACGGTTACAGAAGACGAATTATCTGAAGAAGATATACCATCTGCAATGGAAGAAGATATCCCCACCGCCACCGAAGAAGTTTCGGCGGTAGTAGACGAAGATATCCCGTCTGCAATGGAAGAAGATATTCCTTCAGCTACTGAGGAAGTTTCGGCGGTAGTAGACGAAGATATCCCGTCTGCAACGGAAGAAGATATTCCTTCAGCTACTGAGGAAGTTTCGGCAGTAGTAGACGAAGATATCCCGTCCGCAGCGGAAGAAGTTTAAATTGGCTATTATTAGCCAAATTTAAATCTTAAAAAGCGGGAAATTTCCCGCTTTTTAACGTTTGCAGCACAATTTGGGGAGAAAGATTTTTTGGCAACTATTCAATGCAAAAACCTTACATTTACTGACATTGAAGCAATTATCTTCGACAAAGATGGCACGTTAGAAGATTCGGAAGCTTATTTACGCAGCTTAGGACAAAAGTACTCGCGCATCATCGATGCCCAAGTTCCCGGTACGGGGGAGCCGCTATTGATGGCATTTGGCATCAATGGCAATACTCTCGATCCTACCGGACTATTAGCCGTCGCCAGCCGCCACGAATCTGAAATAGCTGCGGCTGCCTATATCGCTGAAACAGGTATTGGCTGGCTGGAATCTTTAGACTTGGCGCGTCGTGCTTTTACAGAGGCTGATAGCTATATGGGGAATGCTCCTTCTCCTTTATTTGTGGGTAGCTTAGAAGTGTTGCAGTACCTATCGCAAGCTGGCTTAAAACTAGGTATTCTTTCCGCCGCCTCTACCGAGCGAGTCCGCACCTTTGTCCAAACCCATCAGTTGAGCGACTACATTGGCTTGCAGATGGGGGTTAGCGTTGGAGGATTGAGCAAACCCAATCCGGCATTATTTCTTCAAGCTTGCCAAAATCTAAAGGTAGAACCAAGCCAAACTTTAATGGTGGGAGATTCTATCGGCGATATAGAAATGGCGCGTAAAGCCGGAGCCGCCGGGTGTATTGGTATTTGCTGGAACCAAACTGCTACACACTTAAAATCAGCAGATGTAACGATTTCTCATTTGGAAGAAATTAAACTTGGCGTAAAGCCTTAAAGAAGCTACAAATTTCTTCTGTCCAAAGGTGGACATATAGTAATAGTAGAAAGATATAATAGCCAAAATTTTACTTACATAATTCGCTGCCAACCACCCAGGAGGAAATGCCTTTGTCTCGTCGCTATCTGTTTACTTCGGAATCTGTAACTGAAGGTCATCCTGACAAAATCTGCGATCAAATTTCTGACACTATTTTAGATGCGTTGCTTGCACAAGACCCTAGTAGTCGCGTTGCCGCCGAAGTTGTTGTTAATACGGGTTTAGTTCTAATAACTGGTGAGATTACCAGTAAGGCTCAAGTAAATTATGTAGATCTAGCTCGGAAAAAGATTGCTGACATTGGCTATACAGAAGCCGATAACGGCTTTTGCTCCAATAGCTGCTCGGTTTTGGTAGCAATAGACGAACAGTCTGCCGATATTGCTCAAGGCGTAAACACTGCTCAAGAAAGTCGCCAACAAGATAGCGAAGAACAATTTGATGCTGTTGGTGCAGGCGATCAAGGTTTGATGTTTGGTTTTGCTTGCAATGAAACTCCAGAATTGATGCCTTTACCTATCAGTCTCGCTCAACGGGTTGCTCGTCGCCTAGCTGCTGTAAGGAAAACTGGTCAATTGCCCTACCTGCGTCCTGATGGCAAAACTCAAGTAACAGTTGCCTACGAGGATGGTAAGCCTGTAGCTATTGACACGATTTTGATTTCTACCCAGCACACTGCAAGTATCGGCAATATTACAGAGCAAGAGGCAGTTCAGGCAAAAATTAAAGAAGACCTTTGGGCATTAGTAATCCAGCCTGTATTTGCTGACTGTGACATCCAACCAGACCCAGAAACTCGCTTTTTGGTTAATCCTACTGGAAAGTTTGTTATTGGCGGTCCTCAAGGGGATTCTGGGCTAACAGGACGCAAGATCATTGTCGATACCTACGGCGGTTACTCGCGCCATGGTGGCGGGGCATTTTCTGGCAAAGATCCCACAAAAGTAGACCGCAGCGCTGCTTATGCTTGCCGCTATGTTGCTAAAAATATTGTCGCGGCGGGGTTAGCCGAGAAGTGCGAAGTGCAGCTAAGTTACGCTATTGGTGTAGCAAGACCTGTGAGCATTTTGGTAGAGACTTTTGGTACAGGCAAAGTAGACGACGATCGCTTATTGGAATTAGTCAAAGAACATTTTGAACTGCGTCCATTGGGAATTATCCATGCTTTCAACCTGCGTCAGCTTCCTGGGGAACGTGGTGGACGTTTTTACCAGGATGTTGCGGCTTACGGTCACTTTGGACGTACCGATTTAGATTTGCCTTGGGAACAAACGGATAAAGCGGAACTATTAAGCGCCGCCTTAACTCAATCAGCTTCTGTGTAGTTGAAATTAGAGCGACGTAGTTACAGAGAAGTTAAAGGATAAACTCAAAAGGTTTATCCTTTTTTTATGGGTATGGCAAAGATTTTAAAAAATGCCCAACTAAATACAGCGAACCGCACAAAATAATCAAGCGATCGCTCTTTACTGCATTTAAAGCAGAATTTAAGCCTAAGTAAGCCTTACAAACAGCTAAGTTGGGGCAAATATTTTGAGCCAAAGTAGCTAAATTCGTGGGATCGGCGCTGCTACGATCGGGGACAGGAACTAGGTGCAAGCGGTCTCCAGGGCGCAGCAAGGCAGCAAAAATCTCTGCATGGTCTTTTGTCGTCAACATCCCCATTACCCACGTTACAGGGCTTTCTAAGGTGTCTGCGTACTGACGTAAAGCTTGAGCCGCCGCCGGATTATGAGCGCCGTCAATTAGCAAAGTGAAATCGCCATACTTTACCCACTGGAGACGACCAAGCCAGCGAGTTTTTGCCATTCCAGAGGCGATCGCATCTAGAGGAATTTGCCAGCCCTGTTGTTGCAGAATTTGGATAGTAGCAATGGCTATTGCTGAGTTACTTAGCTGCATTTTGCCAAGCAAAGGTAAGGGGTACTCTATACCTTGATAGCTTGCCGATCTTTGCTGGCGATTTGGTAGTTCAAAAGCAGATTCTACTACTACAGAGGGGCAGTTTAATTGAGCAATCCGCGATCGCACTACATTTTCTGCCTCTGGGGGTAATTGCCCCCTTACTACCGGGCAACCGGGCTTAATAATTCCCGCCTTTTCTCTAGCAATTTCCGCCAGCGTTGAGCCTAATTGCTGCCAGTGTTCGCGGCTAATAGACGTAATTACCGAAACTATTGGGAGACAAATATTAGTAGCATCTAGCCTTCCCCCTAACCCTACTTCCACTACAGCAATATCTACCTTGTTTTGAGCAAAGTACAACCAAGCCGCCGCCGTAATTACTTCAAACTGGGTTGGAGATTCTGTAGCTGGATTTATAGCGTTTTGAACTTGTAGTAGCAAGCTTTGCAATGCCTCTAGAGAAATTGGTTGCTCGTCTAGGCAAATACGTTCGTTCCAATCTATTAAGTGCGGCGATGTATAGCGTCCTACTTTGTAACCTGCCTGAGTCAAAATTGAGGATAAATAGGCACATACCGAACCTTTGCCATTAGTTCCCCCTACGTGAATGGTCGGGACTTGTTCGTGTGGGTTGCCCAAATTAGCTAGTAGTTGTTCGATTCTCTCTAAGCCAAGATGAACGCCAAACCTTTGAAATGGTTTCAGTATAGAGTCAATATCCACAGCCACAAATAAAAAGAATTTTTCTGTATCAACGGTAACTTAAACTTATACGCTTTTGGACAGATGAATTGTCCTTCGGCGATCGCGATAAAAGTATAGTAGTTCTGTTAGAGAGGAATTCTATGCAAGCTACCGAAAATAAACGTGCCATGAGCAATCTCGAATACGATTTGCTGACAGTGTTGAAGCACAAAGCTGAAGCCCTTAAAGCTTACGAAACTTACATTCAAGACGCTGAAGAACTGCAATCGCAACCCTGCGTGGAATTGTTTAGGAAGTTACAGCAGCAAGATATGCAGCAAGCCCAGGAAATTCGTCACCACCTGCAAGAAGTGATGCAGAAAGGCAAAATGTAAAACTCAATCTTTAAGTTTTAGGTGTTGTACTATTTGGGCAACACCTTTCTTTAGCGGCAATTAATAATGTTGAGTTGGACTAGAAATATCCAAGGATTATTAAACTTATTTTTAGAGTGCCGTTGTCCGCTATGCGATCGCTCTACTAAAACAGAATTTTGCTTAGACTGCACAAGACAACTACAAAGATGTCAGTTAGCGCACCCCAACAAGCTCGAACAGCAACAAATACCAGTATTTGTTTGGGGAAATTATCATGGTACGCTCAAACGAGCGATCGCTGCTCTTAAGTACGAAAATCAACCGCAACTAGCTCGTCCTTTAGGACTTTGGTTAGGGGAAGCTTGGTTAAATTCGCCCCTCGCTAATTCTCAAGTAATCGTTGTGCCGATTCCTTTGCACGCCAATAGACAAAAACAGCGCGGCTACAATCAAGCAGAGTTGATCGCAGGACATTTTTGTAGTTTTACAGGCTTAAAACTAAAACCATTAGGCTTAAAACGCCAAAAAGATACTGAAGCGCAATTTTTATTATCTCCCCAGCAGCGCGATCGCAACTTAAGTAAAGCTTTTGCCCTAGGAAAAGAGTTTTGCTCCCACCGTCCAGCACATCCTGTACTGTTAGTAGATGATATTTATACCACCGGAGCAACTACCCGCTTTGCGGCTCAAGCATTACAACAAGAAGGAATTGGCGTATATGGAATGGTAGCGATCGCCACTAGCCAAAGGCATAATGAAGCATGAATTGTATTTGAGCAACGGTGAATGATCGGCAAAGTCTGGGCAATTAAGTTAAAGCATCTACTCATAATTCCCTCAACCTTACTAACCTTTGGTATTGGTGTAGTATATTCGGCGATGGCTCAAAGCAAGCTTTACAACCCTATTGCTTTGCCTCCTAGTAATGAAGTTGTAGACAAACTCACAGAAAAGGACATCCCGACAGGACTAGGGGGATTTGCCCGCGATTATTTAGTAAAGCTCAACAAAGGTGACAATGTAGCCATTGATTTAACTTCTGATAGCTTTGATGCGATGGTAGCCCTGTTATCGACCGATGGGACGACTATTTCTGAAAATGACGATGGACCAGACGGCACTACTAATGCGCTATTATTTACCCGAATCGCCGAAACAAAGACTTATGTAGTGCGCGTTCGAGCTTTTGGCGAAACGGGAATAGGAAGTTTTAGGCTAAAAGTAACTCGCCTGCGCCCAACTTGATTGAATACCAGGTTTAGCCAACAGTCAATAAGCATAGTAAAAATGCTTCCGTCCATTCGACAACTGCCCCATAAGTGTCGCCAGTATGTCCTCCTAGCTGTTGATTGAACCACGCACCAGTTATAAAAGTAATTGCTATACCGCCGATAACTGCAAGCAAAGCTAACTTCAGGTTAGCTTTATCTAGCAAAACCGATACCGCACTTAAACTCAACATTAATATCAATCCTGGTAACAAATCCCAGTAAGAACTGATAGCATCTTGGTGAAACTTACCTTTGCCTGTTGGTTTGAGGTAGGGATAACGAACGATCGCAAGTTGTTGTCCCCATCTTCCCCATCCACAGGCGATCGCCAGTATTAACCAGCGATCGCTAGTCAAATCTGCCAAAGTCGCGGTTTTAATTAGTAGTAAAGTGATCGCTGCCATTGCTCCAAAAGCCCCCGTAGCGCTATCTACCATCACCTCCAGCCGCTTTTGTGGGTCTTGGACTGCCAATCCATCCGCCGCATCCATTACCCCGTCTAAATGCAGCCCTCCTGTTAGGAAAATCCAAAAACTAACTACCAAAGCACTACTTGTCAATACAGGAACCCCAATTAAGTGCAGTCCAAAATCGAGTAAACCCAAAATTGCGCCAATAATTAGCCCAATTAGCGGCGCAAAACAAGCTACGCGCTGAAATTCTAAGTTGTTGAGGGGTATAGGAATGCAGGTATAAAAGGTAATTGCCGCCGTTATTTCTAAGCCCAACTGTTTCCACCAGCAACGTTGATTTGTTTGCATAGAGAGTTTTTTGCTTGGTATAAAAATTATTTGAGTAGCAAATTGTATACTTAGTTCAGTCGCGATCGCCTTTTCAACTATTTTGCTAGTTGCAAGCACGAGCAAAGTAAAAAACTTGAGATAATATTGTGTCGTAGGCTTCTTTTTAACTGTAACTTTTTGTAATTACATTAATCTTGTTTGCCAGCTAACTCTTAGCCTTAGATCGAGCTTGTAAAAGTTTTAGTCTTAATTAACCGCAAAATTTTTGTAATGTGGAGAAATAGCAAGCCCAACTCGCAAAAATCCAGCAAACATCCTTTACCAAGCTCTAACCCGATTTCAATTTCAACCCTAGACCAGTTCTGCCGACAAGTTGTTTTAATTTATGAGTAATTATCGCTCCGACTCCCAGCTACCTGCTCCGTGCATTATCAATACTGGCATCATTGCGAACAAAATAGATATGGGGCGACTGCTTGCCGATCTAGGGCGCGTCCGCTACCTCTATATTCAAGAAGGCAAGTTAACCAGCCAAGGTGAAGGCGATGTCATGGAGATATTTACTAATCCCCAGCAGGCTACTTTGATTGCCAATCATGCGCTTTATTTAAATCTCCATAGTTTCGATTATCTAGAACTAAAACAGTCACCAGAACAAGAAACCTACTTCGATCTGATCCAAGACGATCGCGCTTGTCTGCGACTAATTCCTCTCTCGACACCATTGCAAGAGCGAGTCACGCGCAATTTGAACGCTGGCAGCTTAGAAGCAATGATGGATCAAGTAATATCAGCTAAGTGGGACGCAGAAATTGATGATGATGGTAGTTGCCCTTTTTGATAGCTTGAACAATTCGTTGCCGCGAAACTAACTTATTTAGACGGTCAAGGGGTTATCTACTCTTACACTGAGGTAAGAATGAAGCAATTTTCTTTACCTTAATGTCAGAATTTTCTTATCAAGTCTTGGCAAAATGCAGCCAGACTCAAGCGCGAGTAGGTGTTTTTTCAACGCCTCACGGCATAGTAGAAACTCCCCGATTTATGCCTGTGGGGACCTTAGCAAATGTTAAAACCCTAACACCAATGCAATTAGAGCCAACGGGGGCGCAAATGGTGTTAGCCAATACTTACCACTTACATTTGCAACCAGGCGAATCGATTGTCGGCAAGGCTGGCGGGTTGCACTCGTTTATGAATTGGCAAAAGCCAATTTTGACTGACTCCGGCGGTTTTCAAGTATTTAGCTTGAGCCAAATGCGGAAAATTTCTGAAGCAGGTGTAATATTTCGTTCTCCTCATGGCGGAGAAATTATTAACTTCACTCCAGAATTTTCTATAAAAGTGCAAAATATTTTGGGTGCGGATGTAATTATGGCATTTGATGAATGTCCCCCCTACCCAGCTACTAAAGACGAAATTGCTGCGGCGACTAATCGGACAAATCGGTGGTTGGAGCGATGTATCGTCGCCCACGAGCGTACCGATCAAGCTTTGTTTGGCATTGTCCAAGGGGGAGTCCACTTAGATTTGCGGGCGGCGGCAGCAGAGTCTTTAGCAGCCTATGACTTACCAGGCTACGCGATTGGTGGCGTAAGTGTCGGGGAACCACCAGAATTAATTGCAAAAATTGTCGCCGCAACTACTCCCCTGTTGCCAGAAGATAAACCCCGTTATTTGATGGGTGTGGGGACTTACCGAGAAATGGCACAAGCTGTTGCATCGGGGATAGATTTATTTGATTGCGTCATTCCTACTCGGCTAGCAAGACATGGGGCAGCATTAGTTCAAGGAGAACGCTGGAATCTTAAAAATGCCCAGTTTAGAGAAGATTTTACGCCTCTAGACTCCACTTGTCCTTGTTACACTTGTCAAAACTTTACTCGCGCTTATTTGTGCCACTTAGTGCGGAGTCAAGAAATCCTGGCTTATACTCTCCTCAGCATTCACAACGTGACTGAATTAATTGGCTTTACCCAAAAAATTCGCGACAGTATATTAGGCGATCGCTTTACTACCGATTTTCAACACTGGCTTGCACCGCAAATTGAGGAGAGTTTATTAAGCGAGTAGCTCAATTGGGAATCGCTTTCGTGTTAAAATTTATCTCAATTCTTAAAGCTTGCAAGTAGAGATACATAGAGATGGAAGCCGCACTGATCCTCGCAAAACTCCCAGAAGCCTACGCGATTTTTAATCCTTTAGTAGACGTTTTACCAATTATTCCTGTATTTTTCTTATTGCTGGCGTTTGTTTGGCAAGCAGCAGTTGGTTTTAGATAATTTTTTCAGTTAATAAATGTTTTATAGGACAAGCTACTCGCTTGTCCTATTTTTTGGCAGTTAGAAGTAAGGATAAATAAAGCTACCGTAACAATTCATCGTATTAAATGATGCGATCGGATAGCTCAAATAGAAAACTGCTGCAACCGCCTATCTCTGCGACTGCTTGACCAAATCGGCGCACTTTTCACCAACCATCATGCAAGTAATGCACGGATTGACACCAATCATTGTTGGGAAAACTGAAGTATCGGCAACTCGCAAGTTGCTAACTCCACGCACGCGCAAATTAGAATCAACAACTGCCATCAGATTGTCATCGCTACCTATGCGATACGTCGTCCCGGCTGGATAATAAACCGTATTGCTGCTACGCCGGACATATTCGCCCAACTGGGCATCGCTTTGAACCTCTATTCCTGGTGCTAATTCCTGCTCGATCCAAGGCTGTAACGCAGACTGCTTGGTAATTTCTCTTGCTAACCTCACTCCTGCTACTAAAACATCGCGGCTGACATAACAAACAACAGCCTCCGCACTATAAGTAATCCAGGTGGCAATAAACATTCCTCCCATCATCAAAGTAAAGGACTCAGTGCTAAACCAACTGGTTGTACCTTGAGGAATTAAGGGAAAGAAATTAGCAAAATTGATTTTACCTGTGAGTATAGGTACGATTCCTAGTAACAGCATCGGAATTAGCGATAGCAGTGCCAAGGCAAACTGCGTTCTGGTTGTTTTGAGTACGCCTGTATGTTGGACATAAAAAGTAATCAGCATAATCCGCTGCACTAATTAAAATCGGTGCGTTGAGCTTGAAGGCGATCCCTGGCAACAATGCGGAAAGATCGAGCAAAGTAATAGAAAACTTGGCAAATGCTGTATTTGCTAAAAAAGCAGAAACAAAATAGCTGCCCGAAATCGATGCTCCAATTGCCAAAACTGGCGACCAAGCTAACCAATAACACCAAACATTGATTGGAGCAAATATCTTGCCATAACGCAACCAAGCAACAGCCCCATAAATGGACGCTCAGCCCGATTTATTGGGAAATATCCCGGCAATCTCAGCGTACAAAAACAATTGCACAAAACCAATCAAAGTTGAAAACGCCCAGACAATTAGTGAAGGTGTCCCCACCGTTGCCGCCATTGCCCCAATTGAGAAAAGAATTGATGTTGATACTCCAATCGTAATCCAAAAGGCATCTTTTCAGGTAATGGCTCGCCTCATTGTTTTTGCATCTAAGTCGTTACTTGGTGCAGAAGATTGTACATTCTGTTGCATTGTTAATTTTTCTGTTTTGTAGTTGATTAGCCCGCTTGGTCGATAGTGGTTGGCGATCTCTATAACGACCGTACTTATTTAGCCCAAATTCTTCTCGATTCAAACACTTTGGACTAAAAAAAATGAGTAAATTTACGCAAACCTTGCTCCAAGCTCATTTCAGCCGTCAGATTTATCAGCAATATTACGAAGAAGTATGTACTTTTAATATTTTTGTTAAGTAAAAATACTAAGCCGCAGATATTTTTTGGATAATTTTACTGATGCGATCGCCCTGCTTTGCTACAGCAATAGTATATTACTACCTCTACCTTAAGGCATACTTTTTATTTAGATAAGCTAACTCGTTCGTTAAGCCGTACCAAATTGAGTGAGGTAGCGGACAGCTTTAACAATTAACGCCGCGCATTCTCTGGGAGATGTATTGTAAAACGCCTTCCAGGCGGTGGCTTTATATTCGTCATAGACTTCGCTTTTTTCGGGATTCTTTTCTAGCCATGCCAAACGTACCGCATGACCTACTAATACATCCATTACAATATATTCTTCTATTTGCAATGTTGGATTGCGCTGGGCAATTTCTGCAAGTTCCATAAATGCTTCTACATTCACTTGTCGGTACTCTGGAGCCTCAATTTTGTTCAGCAAATGCTCAACTTGCAGAGCAAAATTTTTCTCTCCTGGAGTCATAGCTAAAATTAAATCGCTATCTAAACGATTGCGTCGCTCTAACTTATCGCCAATAACTACACCCTTGCAGTGCTGCAATAATCGCCACACACCTTGATAAAAATCTTTAGGTACGCGGTTCATAGAACCGTCCCATTGCCTTTGTTGATGCCAACCGCCTGTAGGAACAAGTTGATTGTCTTGGGTGGGTAAAACTATCCACTCAATATCGCTTTCTTGCTGCTTGACGTGCAGAGATTCTTGTTGGCGCAATAGTTGATTCATCCCCTCATAACCAACTAATACTTGGCGCAGCCGCAGCTTGACTTCATAGGGTGATAGTTGCATCAAATGCTCGTAAGCTTCATCTTGAGTCACACCCAACTCGCGGGCAAGATCGCTAGTCATTAATAAAATTAGATACCCTACCCTCAACGTCAGCAAACCGTTAAATAATTGGGGTTCCCCTTGAATAAGTAAACCGCAATAGATGAGGATTTCTTGAGTTAGAACGCGATCGCGTATATCTTCTCCGCAAAAGCGATCTATTTTTGAGGCAATTTCCTGATTAGATACCGGGCGGGAAATCAGCGAATCGATACTATAAGACTTGCCTACAGCAATTTGCTTACCACGTACTAGCATCCTCGTGACGCGATCAGATAAGCCAATATCTACCATTTGCCGCAAACCTGCCGCTTTCCTTACTACCGCCCAAATTCCGGCAATTCCTGCTTGGGTATAAACTTCATCTAATAAGTCAGCTACTGTTACTTTTTGCCCCGCACTGCCAAAACCTGTATCAAATTCTATTCCCTGCAAGCGTTTCAATGTCTGCAACAACTCTATCTGCTCGTAAAGATTATTAGAAGCGCGTAATTTATCTAACAATACTTTTGGATTGGTTTCCTGCTCAAGCTGAAACTCTTGAGTATTACCTAGAGGCTGGTTTTTTTCTAGGTGAGAAGTTAAATAATACTGCCTAGGTGTAGCATCGGTAAGCGGTGACTGAGCAAAATTAAAGTCATGGAGAAAATCTATCCGCTCAGTAGCGGCTGTAAGCATCAATTGATTGAGCCGTCCTAACTTTACTTTTACCCCATTACAAAGCCCAGCTTTGAGTTCCTGCATTAATGCTAGTATTGCTTCGCTACCTGTTTCAAACATAGTATGGGTCAATTCCATCGCCAAAGTCGGACGACCCAACTCGCGCCAATGCTGTTGAATGTAAGCTATTTCACCTTTAAACTCATCTACCAAAAAGTGATAGTCAAGAGTTAAATAGAACTGTTGCAGGTCTAAAAAAGAAGGTAAAAATACAATCGTCTCGCCACGAATGCGAAAGATTCTGGACGCAATCAAACTCCTCAACCGTCGCACTGGACGACCCGTTAAGCCTAATTTATCGTTACGTCCAATTTGAGTAAAAATTGCCGAAAGATCCCCCGCAAGTCTCACCTGAATCGGCTCTAACTGCTGGGGTGTCTGGGTTTGAATCCCGTAAACTTCTAACTGCGCCTGTAAGTCTTCATCCTCCGCTAAGAGGGCAATTTGTACCATTGCTTGGCGATCGCGTCCCAATCGTAAATGTTGCCCCAAGGGGTCAATGTCTCCCACTGACAACAATTTTTCACTTAGCATTTGACCGAGCAAATACAAGCCTTGCGCCCAAACTAAAGGGATATTTTCGTTAGGTAAACGCTCTTGAGATGATGGGGCTTTTTTCTCTGCTTCAACGTTTTCTTTAGGAACATAGTAAAGTTCAGGCAATAATTGCAACCCATCTTGCTCAATTAATAAGGGTTGCAAACGCTGTTGATAGTCCTTAACTTGCTCCGAGTCTCCCCGAAAAATTCCATCCAACAGCAAGTAAGTGAAAAATAAGGGCCATTCTGACTCTATATGCTCAAACTGTTTTAGTTCCCAAGGTTCGTAATGCAAGCGATGACTGTCTTCTAAAACAGTTTGATGACCATCGCGTAAAAAGCGCTTGCAACCATACCGCCCTTGCAGTTTATTAATAATGTCATTTCTAGTACGCTCTACTAATAGAGCGTCTTCTACAGCAAAAGCCGGAAAACTAATTATACTCAGCAGCGCCGCATCAATTTCTTTCGAGCCAGATTCTCGCGGTAACAGGTTTTCTAAAGTAATCCGGGCGCGGGCAATTTCATCAGGTAAAACGTGAATTACCGACGCTTGAGAGCCGCGTACCCCAAATAAATCTAGTCCGGCGATCGCTTCTAAGGCGGCTTTAGACATCCCCACAGAACTCGCGTTTAGCTCCGAATTGCCGTGATTAATTTTATTTCCTCGCTCCCAAATGCCGTAATCAGGAGTACGATAAGCTCTCCCGATGTAATAAACCAGGTTTTGAATGAAATTAACTTCGTCTAGGGTATAAACAATTTGCAATCCCGAAGCGGTCATTTGCGCCAGCATCAGGATAAAAATTGAAGTTGCATCTAGTTGCAAGTGTCCCCAATCGCCATCACCCACAACAATATCGCCCGTCTGGGTATTGTACTTAGCGTGCAGGGCATCAATTGATGCTTGACTGTGTTTGAATTGCTCTACTTTGCTTGCTTGGCGCATCATGGCAAACAATAATCCGCGCATCAACTTAATTACGCTATGTTCTAGCTCGTAAGTGCGCCCTTTGTCTTCGTCTATTTTGCGATATGCGATCGCTAGTCCCCACACCGCCAAAATGCTATAAACATTGTCTCTAACCCAAGCATCGGTATAATCGCCGTGAGCAGTAACCGCCGTACTAGCTGGTAGCAAGCCTGTAATCGGATTTTGCCGAGCAAGGATAATCGTTTTGATTTGGGCGTAATAGTAATCCAGACGGGAAGGGGCGGCAGGTTTATCCATGTTTTTAACTCTATTCAGATTGAGATAAATCTAAGGCTTGACTGAGTTCTTCTTCGTCCCAACCGCTCTGTGTTAAAGCTTCAGATACTGTTTGAGAAAGGCGCATTAATGCTGCTTGAACTTCTGTTTCATCTGATTGTTGCACTGGAACGTAGAAGCCTACGATCTTACCGTGACGTTTTACTGAGATTGTTTCACGACTTGCTAGATAGTAAGAAGCCTTATCCTGAAATTCGTGTATCCTGACACTTTTCACAATCTAAATCCTAATATGCGATCGCGCCTACTCATAATTTCCCAACATCGCCCTAACAAAGATAGCCTCAAACTCTTACCAGATAACCAATGCCGCGCTGCGATTATTGCAAAATGTGCAGCCCGTGAACTATACCACCTTCTGAATCAAACCTAGGTTCAATAATAGGAAAAAATCTATTGTCTCCCTTTTCAAAATACCTAAAAACAGCATAAGCAATCAAATCAGCAAGTTGAATCAATCTTGATGCTTTTGAATCTAAAAATAGCGGTACTTCTGAAAAGTTGCGTATCAGACTCCAAGTGTATCCAATCGTTCTAAAATCCGTCGCCAAGGATTGAATAGTTGTCTCATAAGTGGATTTGTCAAAGATGATAATTCCTCTTTGCGTATCACCGTTTCTATGCAATCTCATTAAATACTTATCAAATCTACTGGCTAATTGCTCAAAAGCAACCTCAACTGGATCTCTCGGAGATACCGCAGATTTTTTAATGACACTTGCAAACATTCGATTGCTGGGATGAGATTGCAAGAAAACCTTTAAAGAGTCTTCAATTGCTTGATGCCTATCTTCTTTGGGATAAATCCGCCATCTCGATCTTCCCCCAAACGTTGGACTACCGTGCAACTCAACCGTTGCTGGATCGGCAGGATCGAACCTAGCTGCAATTTGGTCAAGCTGGTTAGCAATCCAATATCCTTGTCGCTCAAATACACAAAATCCGGCTAGTACGAAATACTGTTGGTTGGGATCGTGGGTTGTACCCGACTCATCTACATAGAGTAGATACATCCAGCTTGATATCCTTTAAAATTGAAATCAGTCAAGGGAAGACCATGCTTCCGCGATCCGAAAAGGTCAGATCTCTTGACTGTATCCTTAATTATATCATTTGCTCCTGCTGTGCGATCGCATTTCTCAATGTATATCCCCCTAGAATAAACACGATCGCCAAATGACTCAACAAGACAACATAATCAAACTCGACCAATTTTTGAAATGGGTAGGCGTAGCATCTACTGGCGGACAAGCCAAGCTAATGATACTTGACGGCAATGTTCTAGTTAATGATGAAATTGAAACTAGGCGGGGGAAAAAATTAGTAACAGGCGATCGCGTTACCGTAGCTAGTGAAACTTTTACAGTTAATTTAGACAATCCTTGAATATTTCCAGACTAATACCTAATTTAGCAATGGCTAGTTGGGTACTCTAAATGTAAAGCCTACTAAAGAATTATCATGGCTACATTAGAAGAAATCCAGCACATTGCGTCAAAACTATCGTTAACCCTTGACAATCCTAAATCTGTAAAGCTACAGATTAAGCAAATTAATTTACTCCAAAAGCAACTAAGAGCCATTAAAAAAGAATTAAGTGCAAGCATAACCAGTATTAATCAGGATGCAGTCCAATCTAGTGCTGATAGTCTGGTTTCCGTTGGGTTGGATGTTTTCGGGAAACACAAGTGGGCGGGGAGATTTAGGGCAGAAACTCGACGCGAAACGGAACGAGAAAAGAAGCTGGCTAGACAGCCATACATGGAAATTAAGCAAGCAATTGATAATTTGATCTTGGAAGGTGATCGCCTTAAGTTAAGAGCAGAGGAGTATCTTTTTAGCTATCAAAGTTAGATTTTTAACAAGATTTTCCTAGGTCTATAACAATTATTTGAAATAGACTTAGACTTCGATATCAGCTTTAGTATCTTTGGTTTACGGCTCTCCGTAAGTCCTCTACCGCTCCCTGATAGTCTCCCAAAGCAGAACGAGCTTTACTACGTCTGTGGTAAACTTCAATATCATTAGGGTTGATTCGTAGTATTTGAGTATAGTCATCAATTGCACCCCACTTATCTCCTAATTCAGTACGAGCAATAGCTCGTTTTTTGTAAGTATTGGCATCATTAGGATTGATTCGTAGTATTTGAGTATAGTTATCAATTGCACCCCGCTTATCTCCTAATTTACAGTGAGCAATAGCTCTGTTTTTGTAGCTATCAGCGTCGTTAGGATTAATCCGCAGGGCTTGAGTATGATCGTCAATTCGCCTTGGTAGTCTCCTAATTTATAACGAGCCATGCCTCTGTTATGGTAAGCACTGGCAGAGTTAGAATTAATTCGCAGGACTTGGGTATAATCTTTAATTGCACCTTGATAATAACCTTCATTGTATTTTTCATTTCCGCATTTCCATAGTTCCTCAACCTCCGCTTGAATGGTAGGCGCTGGTGAGGGCTGTAGGGATTTGCTATTTACAAATTGGTTCTTATTTGCTAAATCCAAGCCTCTTTTAATCAAATCTGATGAATATCTTGATAGTCCCGGCTTCTCTGATGGAACAATATTTTTTTCGCTATCGTTGCTCATTTCTATAACCCTAATTTAGTTTTCAATTCCTTTAACTGTTCTTTTGCAGTTGTAATCTGCTCATCTAGCTGCAATGCCATTTCTGCTAGTAAGTCCTGTCCCGCTTCTTGGGCGGTAACAACTTTGTTTTTCAACTGATAAAGGTCTGTTTGTTCTAAAGCCTCAATTTCTTCCCCAATCACCTTTAGGCGCATTTTGCTTTGAGCAATTTGGCGAATAGTGCGAATGAGTCTAGCCACAACTCCCTCGCCTTGGATAGACTCTGGGCTTGTTTCCCAACTATGTAAAATCGCCCGTAGACGCTCCTCATCCTGATTTTCATAAGCAAGATTTGCCTCAACCATGAGATTTTGCCTGCGTAGACGCTCCTTATCATCGGTTGCCAAATCCGGGTGAATCAGTTTTGCTACTTGTCGATAAAGTTTTTTCAAGCTGTCGGATGGCTTAAAGTCTTTAGCTGATTCCAAATAAGCCATATACTCGGCAATTTGAGCCTCTAGCCGATCGATTTCGGTGTATCGACTCCCTACAATGCGCAGATATTTCCGCTCAAAAGCGTGTAACCGGGCTTGATTTGTGACCAAATCCAACTCACACCCTGCTAATGCTGTTTCCAGTGCAGCTAATTCGGCTAACTTAGTTTCTAATTCTTGTTCTTCAGGGGTTTGGCTAAGTGCGATCGCATTTTCCACTTTTGGCGACGTAATTTTAAAGTTAACAACTTTAGGATTCCCCAAAAACCTCTATAAATCTCTATTATTCGTCTGCCTTCTAGTTAACTTTGATATGATAAATTATCATATAAACAATAATACTTCCCCATGACCCCACCAGGCAGCAAACAAAGAATCTCCATCACCGTAGATGCTAAATTGCTTCAAGATATTGACCAAATAACAGAAAATCGTTCGGCGGCGGTGGAAGAAGGATTGCGATTGTGGTATAGACAGCAGATAGAAAATCAGTTACGCGTTTTTTACCAAAACCAAAAACCAACAGATAGACAATTTGACCAAGACTGGGGAGAATTTGCTCAAACTCAAATGGAAGAAATCTTAGACTCCGAAGGACTCTAAAAGTGGAAGACAATAGTTATCCCCGCCAAGGGGAAATTTATTTGATTCGCGCTCTAAAAGCTCTAGGAGATACCAAAAAACGCCCTGCTGTTGTCGTTTCTATGAATGTTAGAAATCAGTTTTCCAGCAGTATTTTGATTGTTCCCTTTACCAGCGATTTAACGAGGGGGGAAAGTCCAACCCGCATTTTAGTCAAAGCTGGGGAAGGCGGACTTTTAACAGACTCTTTCGCTTTATGCGACAACATCTCAGCGATTCGCAAGTCTTATCTCGAACAAGGTGCTTATGGCACAATATCGCCGGAATCTTTACAACGAATTCAACAAGGGATTCAAATTGCGATCGCTATATTCTAAAAGAAGTTAAATGTTGCGCGATCGCACTCATAATTTATTATGGCTTTATAGCAGTATTTGTCATTACAACGCTTGATTCATTTTTGTCTAAACACTTAAAATTAGCTATAAAAATTCTCAAATGTCCGATTGTCAAGAACCTGGTCTTTTTGGAATTAAATATTCAAATCGGAATTTTACCCAGAAAGATGATTGGGGGAAAAATCAATTTAACTCATCTTTCCCAGCATCGTTATCAGCTTTTCTCGAACAGCAAGGATTTGAAAATGTGTATTTGAAGCTCAATGAAAACTTGGAAATTTATCATAGTAGCATCAGCACCACAGAGCTTTATGGGGCAAATCCAGATTCAGAAGATATTTTTTACTCATTTGAAAGTCCTTATGTTCCCTTTCAACAACTTGTTATAGATAATTTTCCTAGAATTGATTTAGTTACATTAAGTAGAAACACCAAAAATTGCTTAAAAGGACTAGAAATAAAGCTGACAGCCCTTCCAGATAATTCAACTTGCAACTTAACAGAAGATAAATTTGGTTGTGAATTAGTAGTTAGACCTGACACTATTGTTTACTTATCGTGTAGTATCGCCGTACATTTTCAAGGTAATACGAGCAGGCTAATAGACTTAATTGGAGAAGGATTTGAAGCGATTGAAGATTGGCAAGAAGGTATAAATATCCTTTCCTCTGTAATTAAAATGAGAGAGGCAATTGATAGAATAATTCTAGATATCATAGAAAAGCAAGAGCCTTTGGTTATGCAGCCAATATGGAAAACTGAAGGAAAAAGCCCTAAGCTCTCAGAAAATTGCTTGGACGTTTTCGTTTGGAGCAATCTTGCTTTTACACAGTTATTTTTAGATGTAGCCAGACGAGAACTCCTAACGTTTAAAACCATAACACGCCAAGTAAGAACAGCAGTCTGGCTTTTTAAAATGCTTTATGATTTTAGCTTACATGGTCAAATAAATCATAGAAAAGTAATTGATGAATTATCTTACAATACCAAAAATGATAAAGCTTTCGCTGTCAGTGGTAGGATTACATACCCGTATATGCGGAGCGAGACTTTGACAAAGCCAAGAATTACCAAACAACAGATTAAAGAAATTATTCTTGGAGGTGGACAAAATCTTTTAAGTCCTGAGCGGCGATTTGATGCTATTGTTTTTAACTCACCAGAGCTTTTTGATTAAATAATCTAAACTTATGTAAAAAAATGAAAGTAGTTGACTTATTTGCTGGTTGTGGCGGTCTTTCAATAGGTTTTCAAAAAGCTGGTTTTTAAGTAGTTGCAGCTTTTGATAACTGGAAAGAAGCTTGCGAAGTTTATGCAGCTAACTTTGCTCATCCTATCTTTCAAACCGATCTTTCGCTTCTTGAAGATTTTGAAATTTTTAGAGAATGGGAGCCAGACATGATTATTGGTGGTCCTCCATGTCAAGATTTCTCAAGTGCTGGGAGACGAGATGAAACTCTAGGTCGAGCAGATTTAACAGTTTCCTACGCGAAGATTATTTCAGAGGTTAAACCAGAATGGTTTTTAATGGAAAATGTAGAACGAATCAGAAAGAGTCCTATTTTACAGGAAGCTATTTTATCTTTTAAATCAAACAACTACGGATTAAGTTCTATCGTTTTAAATGCTAGTTATTGTGGTGTTCCTCAGACTCGGAAAAGATTTATTTTAGTTGGACACCTGTATTCAGAAGATGGGTTCTTAGATGAGTATCTTACTAAAAATCAATCTGCTTCCCCCATGACAATATTTGATTACATGGGCGAAAAATTAGATATTGAATATTATTATAGACATCCTAGAAGCTATGCAAGAAGGGGTATTTTTAGTATCCATGAGCCAAGCCCAACTATTCGAGGTGTAAACAGACCTTTGCCTAAAGGATATAAAAAGCATGATGGCGATCTTTGCGAACCAAGCGTTAATATTCGTCCTTTAACTACATTGGAAAGAAGTTATGTTCAAACTTTTCCAGAAAGTTTTAAATGGGTTGGTAATAAAACCTGTATGGAACAAATGATTGGTAATGCTGTGCCTGTTAACCTTGGGAAGTACGTTGCCGATTGTATTCTTCAGTATCTCAAAGCCCCGAACAATAACCCAGCGAAGCAACAATTTGTTCAGCAGTTGAATCTCTTTCCGGTTTAACCTTTGTTGATTTATAGAAGTTGCTGCTTAATTGAAATAACTTTAGCTACTAGCTAGGGTTTGAACCCTAGCTAAAATATCAACTACTCTTTATCTAAACGCAATACTGCCATAAAAGCCTCTTGCGGCACATCTACAGTCCCGACAGACTTCATCCGCTTTTTACCTTTTGCTTGCTTTTGCAAGAGCTTTTTTTTGCGGCTAATGTCGCCACCGTAGCACTTGGCTAATACATCTTTCCGCAAAGCCGGGATTTGTTCGCTGGCTATAACTTTACTGCCAATCGCTGCTTGAATTGGCACTTTAAATTGATGGCGCGGAATTAATTCTTTAAGCTTTTCTGCCATCGCCCGCCCCATATTGTAAGCTTTGTCTCGGTGGACAATCATCGCCAAAGAATCTACAGGATCGTTGTTAATTAATAGATCCAAGCGGACTAGATGATTTTCCCGGTAGCCAATCAAGTGATACTCCATACTGGCATAACCGCGAGTACGCGACTTCATTTGATCGAAAAAGTCAGTCACAACTTCCGCTAAAGGCAATTCGTAAGTTAAGGTTGTCCGTCCTTGGGTAAGATACTTCATATCTTTGAAGATTCCCCGCCGATTTTGGCACAACTCCATTAAAGTACCAACGAAGTTCTCCGGCGTAATCATGTCTACTTTGACATAAGGCTCCTCAATTTTCTCCCGCTCGTTTGGCTCTGGTAAGGTACTAGGATTATCAATGTGCAACACTTCTCCCTTATTAGTAGTTACGCGATAAACCACCGAGGGAGCCGTTGTAATCAAGTCTAAGTTGTATTCCCGCTCTAGCCGCTCTTGGACAATTTCCATGTGCAGCAATCCTAAAAATCCGCAGCGAAAGCCAAACCCCATGGCGCTAGAGGTTTCCGGCTCGTAGTGTAAAGCTGCATCATTTAATTTCAGCTTTTCTAACGCATCTCGCAAATCTTCAAAGCGATCGGCATCAATGGGAAACAAGCCACAAAAAACCATTGGATTTGCTTCTGTGTAGCCCGGTAATGCCTCCTTAGCTCGGTTTCCCGCTAAAGTAATGGTATCTCCAACTCGCGCATCTGCTACGGCTCTAATCGAGGCTGCTAAATACCCTACTTCCCCGGCGTGGAGTTCGTCTATTTGTTTTTGGGTAGGTGACAATACTCCCAATTCATCAATTTCGTATTCTTTCCCCGATGCCATTAAGTGAATGCGATCGCCTTTTTTTACCGTACCATCCATCACCCGAAAGTAAACTATTACTCCCCGGTAACTATCGTAATAACTATCAAATATTAAGGCTCGAAGCGGCGCTGCAACGGTATCTTGAGGTGGGGGTACGCGCGCGACGATAGTTTCTAATATCTCATCAATGCCTATCCCTTCTTTCGCAGATGCCAAAATTGCCCCACTACAATCAAGCCCAATAATTTCCTCTATTTCCCCAGCTACCCGCTCTGGCTCTGCTCCAGGCAAATCAATTTTATTTAAAACAGGGATAATTTCTAAGTTATGCTCTAAAGCTAAATACACATTCGCTAAAGTCTGCGCTTCCACCCCTTGAGACGCATCTACTACTAATAACGCCCCTTCGCAAGCAGCTAAACTCCTTGATACTTCGTAAGAAAAATCTACGTGTCCTGGGGTATCAATTAGATTTAAAACATAAGTCAGCCCATCTTTTGCTTTATAGTTCATCCGCGCCGCTTGTAGCTTGATTGTAATGCCGCGCTCTCGTTCGAGATCCATATTGTCGAGAAACTGCTCCTTCATTTGCCTTTGCTCTACTGTGCCAGTAGTTTGCAACAAGCGATCGGCAAGAGTCGATTTTCCGTGATCGATATGAGCTATAATAGAGAAATTGCGTATTTGCGCTACGGGAACATCAGTCATATTTTTAAATTTAGCGGCAACAAAGTTAAGAATTGAGCATACTTAACGCATTTTAATCCTTTCTGCATAAATAGCGATGGGCAAGTAGCCGCAAGTAATCAAGCAAAAGGTTTAACGCCGAGCCGGAAAAATATGCGAGTTCCCTAACTATTTATTTCGATTCCCCTGGGTTTCTGCCGCCAAAGAGTACAACTTATACATAGTTTCTATGGATTTAACGGCGGTTTAACCCGGTAATTTTCCTCAAGATTGCTTTCTAAAGCCTAGAAATGTGTTTTAGTAACTTTTCCTACGACTGCTAGAGTAATTAATAAGTAGACATAATCTAATTTTTAGGCTAAGAGCCACACACCATATATGAATGAAAATATTACGGATTCAAATTCTTTTGATGACAAGGTAGAAATTTCTATTCAACTAGATTCGACTCTCCTAGATCAATTGCAACATTTAACAAAAGAACCAAGTAAAGTCATAGAAGTCGCAATTCGTCAGTGGCTGCGTGGTGAAACTCAACGAGATGATGAATTAACTCGGACAATTGGGCGCACGCCTGTACCTCCTCGCGGTGAGTGGAACGACTGAAAAAACTTCAGCAGAGGAATCTCGATAGTTGTTTGTATACTTACTAAACTAATGTTTTTCAGTTCGGTAATTTTTGTGCCAAACTTTAAGTCAAGAGCCGATTAAAAATTATTGTTAGCTACCTGTTTATAAAAAAGCCTGAAAAATGAGTGTGTATGCTAATTCTGAACCGCCTCTAGTGTTTAATAACTTAGAATCTAGTCCTCAAGATAGCTGCGGGCTACAAGTTCTAGGTTCAGAGTTGACTTTTATACAAGAAGCAACAGGAAAATACTTGTCTTTTCATTGGCAGCAAGCCCAAACCTATGGCTTGAGTGCCGAGCAAGTAATTGGAAAATTGCCCTGCGAAACTTTTGCGCCTGTAGACGTAGCTGCTTATTTGCAACGGGTACAGCGAATTATTGCCAGCATGACTCCCGAACACTGTCGGTGCTTATTTAAGTATCAGCAGAAGTTGTGGAGCTTTGAATTAGTAATTAGCCCCATTCCCAGCGCCCACAAGACCACAGTTGTCTTAGTTATGGGGCGACAGCTAGAAGTTCAGTCTACAGGTTTAGCAATTAGTTCTCACGCTGTCAAGAATTTACAACCAAACACTATAGCCCCCGTTGAATCAAAAAAATTACTGATTCATATTGCCCGAAATATTCGCAGAACTTTAGACCTAAATACAATTTGGCAGCAAACTGTCGATAGTTTGGGTGAAGCTCTAGGTGTAAGTCATTGTATTGTTTGTGCTTATACAGAAAAGTCTCAATTAGTCAAAGTTGTGGCTGAATGCAGGCAAATAGCCGTGCGCTCAATGGTAGGCAACGAAATATTAATTGCTGACGATGCGGGATTTAGTCAAGCCCTAAAAACCCTAGAACCTGTAGTCGTAGACCAAATTGACCATCCTTCTTTTCAGCAGTCATTACTTGTGGTTGCGACTTATTACCAGGGGAAACCAAACGGGCTAATTAG